>CALVRP010000100.1 GCA_944358665.1 uncultured Bacilli bacterium | reverse complement strand
GGTATTGGATCATCAAAATGAGAGATAATACATTAGTTACTATCATTGTTACAGAACATAACAAACAAAATTATATAAGAAAATGTTTACTAAGTATTTTAAATCAAGGCTATAAAAACATTAATGTATTAGTAATTGATGATGGTTCTACGGATGACTCAGCTGAGGTCATTAAGAGTATTTGTAATCACGATACTAGATTTAATTATTACTATCAGGAAAATAGGGGAGTATCTTCGGCAAGAAATTATGGATTAAATAAAGCAAAAGGTAAGTACGTCCTATTTATAGATGGTGATGACTTTGTTGATTCTGATTATGTTGAAACCTTTTTAAAATATAAAGATTTTGATCTAGTAGTAGGGGGTTATAGAAGAATAGAGGAAGGCAGGAAAAGCATAGAAATTAAGCCTTCCGAAAAAGTGGTTTTCTATGAGGATTTTGAAAATTCTTTTTTTAATAAAGAAGCTTTTGAATATATAGGCTTACCGATTTCTAAATTGTTTAACTTAAAAATTATTAAGGAACATAATTTAAAATTTGATACAAATACTGATTTAGGTGAAGATACAATATTTGATTTTAGTTATATGAAATATATTTCTAAAGTCAAACTAATCTCATATTCTGGTTACAATAATCTAATATTACCTGGAACATTATCTAGAAAACCTCGAAGAAATTTGTGGCAATTAAGTGTTTATTTAATTGATAGTCTTAATACAATATTTGACTTTAAATATGATGAATATTGGCAATTTATGTATATAAGAGCTATTGCTATTGAAATAAGCAGTATGTCAAGAAAATATAGAGATTTTAAGAATGCGATAAGGTTAATAAGAAAAAATCCAGACTTTAAATATGTTAAATATCAAAAAATTAATGGCACTAAAGATAAAATAAATTATTTGATTATAAAATTTAACGCTATTAATGTAGGCTATATTCTGTACTGTGTTAAGCATATACTAGTCAAAAGATAAGATTATTTTTTGAAGTTAGAAGTAAGTATTTAAAGATGCTATGGATTATATTAACTTAAGTTTCCTTTCAAAAACAATTAAATATGAAAGGTCACTAAAAATTGAGAATTTAGGTTAAATTTAAAAGATGAAGAAAAGATCAATTGGGTTTAATGCGATACTTAATGGATTGCGTAGTGTACTTAATATCATATTTCCTATAATTACTTTCCCTTATGTATCTCGCATTTTGTTAGTAAAAGGTATAGGGGTATATAATTTTTCAAATTCTATAGTAAGTTATTTTTCCTTGATAGCAGCTTTGGGAATAAGTACTTATGCCATTCGAGAAGGGGCTAAGTTAAGAGAGAATAAGAGAAAGATCACGCAATTTGCCAGTCAAGTTTTTACAATAAATATGTGGTCAACTTTTCTTGCATATCTCCTACTTTTCGTGTGTTTAATGTTGTTTTCTAAATTACATAGCTACGCTTTTTGTATTTTAATATTTAGTTTACAGATATTTTTTACAACTATAGGCACTGAATGGATATATCAAATATATGAAGATTATAGTTATATCACTATTAGAAGTATTATTTTTCAGATTATATCTTTGATTCTATTATTTATTTTTGTTCGTGGCCCTCAGGATTACTTGAAGTATGCTGCAATTACTGTCTTTTCTACGGTTGGATCTAATATTTTAAATTTCATTCATGCTCGTAGATATTGTCATATTCATTTAGTTTGGCATTTTAACTGGAGAATACATCTTGTCCCTATTATTATTCTTTTCTTTGCTAATATAGCTAATATGATTTATGTTAACTCTGATATTACATTATTGGGATTAATGAAAGATAATTATGTAGTTGGTATCTATAGTGTTTCATCTAAAGTTTATCAAATAGTCAAAACATTAATTTCAGCTGTGTTAATTGTTACAGTACCTCGTTTAGCATTGCTTTTTGGTAAGCATAGAATGGGAGAATATAAAGGTATATTAATTAAGTTAAGTAATATATTGATACTTTTAGTACTTCCAGCATCTACAGGATTATTTATGCTTGCACGAGAAGTTGTTTTAATTATTTCTGGCTCAAAATACTTACGTTCAGTTAACTCATTACAAATTTTATGTTTTGCATATATTTTTTCGATTTTAGCTTGGATTTTGTCTGATTGTGTTTTAATTCCTGCTAGGAGGGAAAAATATGTTTTAAGAAGTATGAGTACCAGTGCTGTTCTTAACATTATAATTAATTTAATATTAATTCCATCTTGGAATGAATATGCTGCAGCATTTTCAACAGTATTAGCTGAGATGTGTATGTTTATAATTAATTATCATTACGCTAAAGATATAGTTAGAGATATTTTTATGTCAAGTACATTGCTGCACACATTTATTTCTTCGATTATTGGGTGTGTTGGGATAATTTTGGTTTGTGTATTGTGTGATTTTAGTTTTCAATCTTTGATTATAAAGACTATTTTTTCAGTAATACTTTCGATTATTATGTATGGCGGCGTTTTACTATTTTTGAAAAATAAATTTGCCATTGTTATGTTGAATAGAGCAAAAATGATTTTAAAAGATAGGCTATAGAAAAATAGATAAGATTTTTTTAGTTCAATATCTTGAAGAAAAATTTATCGAAAGATAGAAAATATTGATTACCCAGTATGAGGATTTATCGTAGTACTGCTATAAGAATTTTGATAGATCGCCGTATAAAAATAAAGTTGTCTTTGTGCAAAAGTACTATAAAAAAGTAGTGAGGTGCCTCTACCTAAACTTATATGATAAGGAAAATATATTAGGAGTTAATGTAATGAGACATGCTGTGTGTGTGATTGGATTTGGAGACCATGCCTATGTTCTTCAGAAAACTATTAATATTTTAGATAATAAAAATATTGATTTTTTTGTGCATTGGGATGCTAGATATAAGATTCCTAGGTTACATAGTAAATTGTCAGAAATATCTTATGTTAAAGATAGAATTCCTGTAAAATGGGGAGCCCAGGGTCAAATACAAGCTACTTTGAAATTGTTGAAACTAGTACATAAGCATTCATTTTATGATTATGTACATTTAATTTCTTGTAACGATGTGCCATTGATGACGAGTAATTATTTTATTGATTACTTTACTAATGAGGTCTATTTAGGTTTCAATGATCATTTTTCAAATGATGAGTTAAAAAAAAGGTTAGGATTTTATTATCCATTAAATATGGACTTTAAGAAACATGGAATAACGACAAAAATTGAAAAATTAGGAAATATAATTTTTAAAATAAATCGTGTGAAGTATTATCCTGAGATTAGGTTTAAAAAAGGACCGCAGTGGTTTTCAATAAAGAGTAAATATGTATCTGAAATATTGAACTTTAATAATTCTATTTTTATGCATGGTTATTGTGCTGATGAATTATTTGTACAAACCATATTAGGAAGGTTCGAAGCACAAGAGCCTAAGAATGATAATGATAATTTTCAGGCTGCCAGATACATTGATTGGAATAGAGGAACACCTTACGTATTTACCAGCAAAGATGTAGATGAATTAAGAAGTAAAGTAAATACTCAATTTGCGTTTGCTCGAAAAGTTAGTGATCCTAGCATTGTAGATGCTATTTTTAGATAAATTATAAAAATCAATATGAATAATAAAAAATTATACAAGGGAATAGATATATTTAAATTATTGGCTGCATTAGGAGTTGTAACCATTCATATGGGAGTTCAATTTCTTAATATATTGGGACGCTTGGGTGTCTCATTTTTTGTGATAATTTCAAGTTTTTTCTTTTTTAAACATTATTTTAGATTAAGTAGTAGTATTTTGAGAAAAAATTATATTAAAAAGTTTATTGTACGTTTAGGATTATTGTTTCTTACTTGGGAGGTTTTCTATATTCCTCTAGCATTAAAGGGATTTATAAAAATTAATGGGGGGGGTAAAGCCAAGGCTTGAATCATTATTAACATACATCTTTAACTTCTTGTATCCAGTACCATCTAATGCAAATGGATGGGGTCCTTCTTGGTATTTAATAGCAATGTTTATGGCATTACCAATATTTATAGGTATTTTTTATTTATTAAGAAAGAATCTAATAGTTTTGGGCATCTTGTGTGTAATCATTGAGCTCTATTTTATTGGCGCTAATGGGTATGGATACTTAATTCACTGGTCAAACTTAGGTACATATGGTTTCCCTAGAGTAATGATTTATATTTATATTGGGATGTTATTTGCTAAGTTTAAAGACAAAATTAATGATTATTCTTTTAAACGATACCTTTGGATATTTGGAGTATTATTAGTTTTATTCTTAATTGAAAACTTTGCAATTAAAATATCTGGCGGCATAATTAATTCTGAAGAAGTATTTACTACGGCACCAACGGCCTTAGTTGGTAGTCTTGTCGCTATTAGATGGCAACCGAATGTAGATAATACAATTAATATTAGAAATTTCAGTACTTTTCTTTATTGTGCACAGCAATGGGGGTTAGTAATATGGAGTAAGTTCACGCATGTCTTTAATATTAATTTCCTAGGGATTAATTTGATAGGATTTGCATTTATTGTAGTTGGCTCATATGTGTTCTATTTGTTGTACAAGTGGATAAAGATCAAAACACAATGGAAGTTTTGGAGTTATATGGTGTAAAGGTAAAGAAGGTGGTAGAAACTTATTAGTAGTTATAAAGGATTAAAAGAACATTGGGAGTATTCATGTTAGGAGAAGAAATTGAAAGACTACGAAAAAATATTTATTAAAGGTTGTATTTTATTTCCTTTTATGTTGACTTTACATGTCCTTGCAACAGGATATGTTTTAACGTTAAAAATTTTATTTAACAATTCTATAACAGCTAATCTGGTGTCATTGTTTGTTTCTGCTAGTTATTTAGCGATTATGTTACTTGTTATAAGTTCAATATTGTTTAATTGGGAATTTAAGCATTTAAAATCCCTATGGTATATTTTGATAATACTAGCAGAAATAGTCGTACCAGGTATTTGTTATGTTCTGTCACTACAATATATTATAGGTGCAGCTTTTATTATTTCTGATTTGCTTCTTTCCTGTGAGTTTTTCTACTTTATTAAAGATAGAACGATTAAAATAGGAAAAAGTAATGAATTCAATGCGGCTTGGCTTGG
>CALVRP010000099.1 GCA_944358665.1 uncultured Bacilli bacterium | reverse complement strand
AGCGAAGCAAACTGTTAACAATATAACTTTTATAATTGGAGAAAGTGTATAACTAAAAACGACACCAAAAATAGTCATTATGAAAATACATATAAATAATATGACACGGAAAGAATAAAATTTTCTACCTAATAAATTATACCAGCAAAATATATTAAATATAGAAATAAATAAAGTACCTATGCCATATGCAACCATCTGCTCAACCATTTATGATACCAACTCCTTAACATACTTATCAGATAATAAATCAATAGTTTCCCCATTATCAAAAGTAATAAGTCTTTTGGCTTTACTAACCGCAACTATTCTTGTTGTATTAACAATACATGACCTATGTGTTTGTACAAAATTAGCATCTAATAATTCTAACATTGAACTAAGTGATTTCCCTATTTTAAATTCTAAATCATCAGTTTTAATAATACATTTTCTATCTACACTATCTCTAGTAATATATAAAATATCATCTAATGCTAAAGTATAAGAAACACCATTATCTTTAAATCTTATTTGTGGTCTTATTTTCAAAACTTTTAAAGCCTTATGTAATGATTTAACCAATCTTTGTTCACAATTATCAAATTTATTAATAAAAGATAAAAACATAAAATCATCTTTAATAATTACATTACCAAGCTCTTCATGACCAGTTAAAAAGATTATTATACTGTCAATATCTTTATGCCTAATTATTCTAGCAACATCAATACCTGATCTTGTTTTAGTTTCTATATCTAAAATATAAATTTTAAATGATAACTTACTATCAACAATTTTCATAAATTCATTATCATAATCAGAAAACATATGAGTCTTATAATCCAATTGATTTTTCATCATATATTTATCTACTATATCTTTAACTAACTTTAAATATCTCTTGTCATCATCACATATTATAAAATTTATCATAAATATTACCTTCCACCTTTGTTATTATTTATATTAACTATACCACATTTTACAAATTTTGGCAATTTTTTTGCAATAAAAAAAAGTAAAAAATTTTTTAATCTTCTACCTTTTTCTTTCAACTTCATCAGCAAATTCTTCACCTTTATTTAATACCCAAGCTCCCGCATCAGTTGCTTTATCCCAAGCAAAATCACCAAGCTCTGCGGCCTTTTCTTTAGCCTTTTCTTTATAATCAGGAATGTAGCTTTCAATAACACCATCTATATATGAAATTGCATCTTTAGCCGCTTGTATAGTTGTACTTCCAACATCATTAATTGTATAACCATGAATTTCTGTTTTACCTTGTAGCCAATCAACTAATGAATTAAATTCTGTTTTTAACCTTTCAACATCTTCCTTATATTGTTCTGACTGTTTATATTCGTCCGTTGCATTAGAAATAGAGCTCGCTAATTCTATTGTTCCCGAAATTGATTTTTCTACTACTGTATCAGCATTCATTACCTTTTCATAAGTCTCAGTTGATACCGTATTGACTTCACTAGCTACCATACCAGCACCATCCGTTATAGCTGATGTAATTATTTCATTAGAAGAAGTATCTTGCGAATTTTCCGGAGCTACACTACATCCTCCTAATACTAAAGTCGCACTTAAGAGAACTGAAGGAAAAATTACTTTAATTTTATTATCCTTTAAAATATTAATCAAATTAGTATAACGAAGTCTCTCCATAAGTATCACCTCTTGGCTCATATTATAAACATTTACAAGTTAAAAGTCAAATTAGACTCCACCAATTTGACCTTTTTTACGTAATAATAGTTTTCTTGCCCAATCAATAGGAATAACACTCATTGCCAGTATTACCATAATTTCAAACTCAAATAGATTTAAACCATATGTTCTAAAAGTACTTCCACCATAATAAATCAAATATATTTGAACAGCTAAGATAAAGACAATTACTAGTAAAAATACTTTGTTTTTGGCAATATGTGCCAGTAAATTTAATCGGTGTGTTCTTGCATTAAAGGCATTAAATATTCCCATAAAAATAAATAATCCAAAGAACGCTGTCATTAAATATTCATCATTAGCTCCGTCGCGGAAAATACTGTGGAAAATCGGTAACTTTAAAAATAATACACACAATAATGCTGAATACGTTCCTGTAACTAATATTTCTTCTTTCATATAGGTGTTAATAATTTGTTCATTCTTTTTCTTAGGTCTTTCTTGCATGTACTCTTTAAGAGCCGGTTCAAAAGAAAACGCTAGTCCTGCAAGTGTATCCATGACCATATTAATCCATAACATTTGAATTACTGTAACTGGTGTTTCTACACCAATAAATGGACCAATTACCGAAATACTTACCGCACATAAATTAATAGTTAACTGAAAAATTATAAATTTACGAATGCTTTTAAATATCGTTCTACCATATAAAACTGCATTAGAAATGGATAACAAATTGTCATCTAAAATAACTACATCACTAGCTTCTTTAGCTACTTCAGTTCCACTCCCCATCGCAAAACCAACATCAGCCCTTTTTAATGCTGGCGCATCGTTCACGCCATCTCCTGTCATACCAACTACTAAACCAGCCGCTTGCGCAATTTTAATTAAACGACTTTTATCTTGTGGTAAAGAGCGTGCTAAAATTTTTAAATTAGGTAAAATTTTCATCATTTCAGCATCTGTTTTTCTATTAAATTCACTGCTTGTCATAACAATATCTTTATTACTGTTAATAAGGCCAACTTCTTTACCAATTACTTTTGCCGTTTCTAAATTATCCCCTGTAATCATAATCGTTTGAATATAAGCACTATTTATTAATTTCAAACCTTCAATTGCTTCAGGCCTTACTTCGTCTTTAATATAAACAAAACCAATTAAACATAACTTATATAATTTATTCTCACTCATTGATGTTGCTAAAGCCAAAACTCTAATTCCTTTTTTTGCCATTTCATTTATCATTGAAAGAGTTTTTTCAGTTTCAAAGAAGCCGGCTTTTCTCGCACCATCATAATAATGTGAACAATTTTTAATAATTACTTCTGGGGCTCCTTTAACTAAATTAACTTTTTCTCCATTTATCTTCACTGTTGTCATCGAATATTTATTTGAACTAGAAAAAGGAATAGAATTGGTTTTTTCATAGTTAAGACTTGACTTTTCAAAAAAACCTAAAAGCGCTCTATCTGTAATATTTCCACCAACTATTTCATCATCACTATATACGGAACTATTATTAGCTTGACATGAAATTTTAACTAACTTATAAAATGGTAAATTGCTTTTTAATTCCTTTTCATTAGTATAAGTATGGCCTTTAACATCACTTACTTTTATTACTTCTAATTTTCCTTTAGTAATTGTTCCTGTCTTATCAGTAAATAAAATATTAATATTACCAGCCGTTTCAATACCCGTTAACTTCCTTACTAAAACATTACTTTTTAACATTCTCTTCATATTAGAAGAAAGTACTAAAGTAATCATCATCGGAAGACCTTCTGGAACAGCTACAACAATAATTGTTACACTAAGAGTTAAAGCATGTAATAAATGGCCAAAAACTAGTGGAAAGTTCGTTATATCATTTACTATTGCATTAATATTAAAATTATTATCAATAACAAAAACGGAAAACAAATAAGAAAATGTTACTAACACTGCACCTATATATCCTAATTTGCTAATTTGCTGAGCTAATTTAGTAAGCCTAATTTTTAAAGGACTATCTGGTGTCTTTTCGTGGATTTCTTTAGCCAATTTCCCATATACAGTTTCATCACCAACTTTAGTAACCAACATCAAAGCTTCTCCACTGTAAACAACCGTTGAACGATATAACTCATCCTTATTATTTTTCTTAATTTCTTTCATTTCACCATTTAAATTTGATTCATTAACCAAAAGATTTCCAGTTAAAATATAACCATCAGCAGGTATTTCATCTCCGGCCTCTAAACTTATAATATCACCAACAACAACCTCACCAATTTCTATTTCCTTTATTTTATTTTCTCTTTTAACTTTTGTTTTTATTTTCGAAGCCTCTTCTTGAAGTTTTTCAAAAGCTTTACCACTACCATATTCTGAAATACTTGAAATAAAAGACGCTAAAAAAATCGCAATAACAATTCCTATAGTCTCATACCAATCAAAATCTTGAAATAAAAATAAAGTTTTAATCGCTAAAGCGATTAAAAGAATTTTAATAATGGGATCTCCTAAAGTAGATAGCAATAATTTTATAAAACTTTCTCTTTCAGCCCCAGAAATTTCATTATTTCCATGTTTTCTTCTACTCTCTGCTACTTCTTTTTCTGTAAGTCCTGTTTTCATAGTTTCCCTCCTATAAAAACTTATTGTCACCTATTTTATAATAGACAAGTTTTTAACTAACAAAAAAAGACAAAAAAACTATCAAAATGATAGTTATTTTAATAAGCCATTCTCTTTTAATAAATTATAAATACATGAATAACTACGACTATTATAAAAATTACAAAACTTACGAATACTAACATTGCTTTTTTTATAAAGTTCAATTATTTTTTGTTTTTCTTCTTCACTCATAACATTAGCTGGAACACGATTTTTATTACCGTGAACCAAACTAATAGTCCCGTCTAAAACTTCTTTTTTTAATTTCAAAATATATTTTGGATGATAATCCGTAATTTCGGCTATTTCTTTATAAGTTAAAAATGTTTTTTTGTTTATTTTGTCATTTATTAACTTTACAGCCAATTCTTTTTTCCCCATATTAACCCACCTTTTAAGATTTAAAAAATACTAAAACAATTACATTATACCACTAATACCCCACCAGATGTCAATGGGTAAAATACTATAAACTTTTTTGTTCTTTCTTTTGTTTAAAATAACCTGTAATTAAAATCAAGATAGTAAATACAAATAACCATAATAGTAAAATACTAACATCTCTTAATACAAAATCACTATCAATACTAACAAAAGATTCTCTAAGCAAATCTACAGAGTAAGTCATAGGAATAAAAGGATATATAGCTTTAAAGAAATCTGGAACGGTTTCAATTGGGAATGTTCCCGCACATGCGGTTAATTGAAGAATTAAAAATAATAAAGCTAAGAAACGACCTACGTCCTTAAAATTAAAGAATAAAAACATAATAATTACTAGAAAAACCATAGAAATCAAAATACAAGAACCATAATAAAGTAAGTAATTAGTAACCGTAAAACCTAAACATAATTTTAAAATAAAGCCTAAAATTAAAGCCTGAATAATGGCAATAATATTATAAAGAACCAATCTTAAAATTTTCTGGTTACTCTTACGGCCTAAAACTTTAAATCTTTGATCAGGATCATAATAAAGGCCCATCATAATCATAATTCCACCAACCCAAAGAGACAAAGACATAAAGTAAGGTGCAAAAAAGATACCATATTCCTCATATTCTCCATAATCTTTTTCCACAGTATTAACTGGTTCCTTGGCATAACTATCTAAACCCTCAAGATTTTTCACCTCATTATCGGTTTCGGAAAATTTACTATTTAAACTATTCTCCACATTATTTATACTACTATCAAATGTATATAAACCATTTTCTAAAGCCCCCATACCTGATAGTGATTGATTTAAACCACTACTAATACTATTAGAATTGTTATTTAGCTCTATAATCCCACTATTTATCCTATCAATACCGTTTAATATTTGCCCCGAATTATCGGTAATTAAAGATAACGAAGAATCCAAAGTATTAATACCATTCACAAATTCATTTAATTTATCAGTATTATTACCAAGTTCATTAAAACCAGAAGTAAATGCATTACTATTTTCTAATAAAGAATTCTCCATACTTTTTACATTTTCTATTTTATTATTAGAGGTATAATCCTCAGCTATTTTTAATATTTCCATAAAATCGCTATCGTTAATAACTTCAGGATGCTTATTATAATAAGCAATAATCTTCTCATAAGTATTATTTGCATCATCAAAGACTTGTGAAGAAATGCCGTTATAGGCTTGGAAACTACTATTAAGTTGTTTTGAAGCTTCATTTAAATTATCAATATTCGTTTTTAAAGTGGTAAGTTCACTCGCACTCGTTTTTAACGTATCCACTCCAACTTCTACATCTGATAAAGCGCCGTCAAATTGTTTATAAGATAAAAGTAAGTTATTAGTATTACTGCTTAAAGTATTAACACCATTATGAAATTTTTCATAACCTAAAGTTAGATCATTTAAACCACTATATAAAGTATTTGCCCCTTTGCTTAAATTATTACTACCATTTTCCAACTTAGCTAACGCTAAAGCAACTTTTTCAGTTTCTTTAGGAAAAGCTTGAATACTCTCGGTTAATTTTTTAACAATCGTTTGATTAACTTCAGCAATTAAATTAGCTTCTACTTCAGAAACCGCATTACCAATAATCTGTGATGCTAAATAATTGCTTTTTTTATTGGGCATATAAGTAATAGAAGTTTGCTCCCTATCCAGAGAAGAAGCATTATCAAAAGAAGATGTAAAATTTTCTGGAATCGTAATTACTGCATAATAATCTTTATTAATAAGACCATCTTCAGCTTCTTTTTCAGAAACTACCTCAAAAGCAAAAGTTCCTTTATCTTTCAACGCTTTAATAAGTTCATCACTTTTACAACTATCTTCACATTTATCTAAATTTACTAAAGCAACTGGAATATCATCCAAATTTCCATAAGGATTCCAAAAAGCTTTTAGATAGAAAAAACTATAAATAAGTGGTAAAATAATTATTCCCAATATTATTATAAGCTTTTTATACTTCTTAATCATATTATTCCCCCTATTTAATTAAACCAGACTCTAAAAAATCTATAATTTCTTTAGTGGCCTTTTCTTTATCAATATCCTCTTCCCATTCAAATAAAACTGACACATAAATTCGGCAAATAATAAAAGCCATCATTTTTAAATTTCCATCCTTAATAAGACCTTTTTGAAAAGCATCTTCTAATTTAAGATAAATTTCATTTTCTATTTCCTTATTAAGTTTTAATAATAAATCGCGTGATTTACCACCCCATAATTTAGCTGATTTACCTAAATTAACAATAAATTTATTATTTTCACGGTATTCGAATATCGTTAATAACATTTTATTAATTCTTTCAGATAGTGGCTTATCTTCTTTATAAATCCCATTTATTATATCTCTTATTTGATTCATTTGTTCGCTCAAAAAATAATTAATTAAAGTTTCTTTATCTTTGAAATAACTATAAATTGTTTTTTTTGTAACTCCCGCTTCCCTAGCAATTAAATCCATACTAGTTTTACTATAACCATATTCATTAAATAAATCTCTAGCGGTATTTAATATTTTATCTTTAGTATTTTTCATTTTAAACCTCCTACAAAAGTAAACTGATTTAGTTTACCGGTATAGTATATTCTTTTATTAATAAAATGTCAACCCTATTTTTATATTATTATCTACAACAATAAGGTAATTTTTTTGAAAATTTTATATTTAATAATTTATTTTTTGTCTATATTGACAATTTGGAAAATTTTGACATTTATATGTATTTTTTTGACTTTTTACTAACATTTTTTGACATTTAGGACACATCATTGTTACTATTTTATCAGGATTTTCTTTTATAATTTCACTTGCAAAAATAGAAGGATTATTTTTATTAACAAGTAGAATATTATAAGTTTTAGTTCTTGTTAAGGCTACATAAAAAAGTCTTCTTTCTTCTTCATATGGATATATATCTTTAGTACCAACATATTTTAAAATTTCATCGTTTATAATTTTATTAGGAAAACCTAAAATATCATTTTCTAAATTAATAATAATTACTATTTCACTTTCTAATCCTTTGGATTTATGAACAGTCATGAAATGCTTTTGATATCTTTCATTTATTAAATTAATATCATTATTGTTTCTTCCCAAAATTAAAAATGAACATTTTATATCTCTTAGAATTTTATCTAATACTTCTTTTTGATTTTCTTCATAATAATAGACCAAAATAGGTCTTAACAGTTTTTTGCTAGACATTAATTTCTTAGGCATTTGTCTTTTATTTTTCATGATAAACTTATTCATAATTTTCAAAAGATCGTTAGAATTTCGATAAGTATTATTTAATTTAAATACTTTAGTATTTGGAAAATATTTTTCAAAGTCAGTAAAGACATTTAAATCTGTACCAGTAAAACGATAAATTGATTGCCAATCATCACCAATTGCTAAAACAGAGGCCTTTGTCTTTTCTTGTAATTTTTTTAATAAAACGCATTTAGCTAAGGAAGTATCTTGAAACTCATCAATAATTATATATTTATATTCTTTTAAATAACTTTTTTCCAATACATCTATAGCCTTATTTATCATGTCATTAAAATCTATTTTATTATTTTTCTCCAAATAATCTTCATATTTTTCATAAATCATTTTTAAAAGTAACAAATATTTCTTGTGCCGCATTCTTTTATACTTATTCTTTTCTTCTTCATTTTTATTTAAAAATTCTTCAAACATTTGATGATTATAATTATTATTTTTAAATAAATTTATAAAAGTTAAAATAGTTTGTCTTAAATAAAAATAATAAGAGCTTTCTTTAAAAATTATATTTTGAATTTCCTTTACTATTTTATCAGAATTACATTTATGACCATAATAGTCAAGTGTTTTAAAATTAAGAAAAGGGATAATATCCATTACTTTATCATATCTAATAAACTCATCAATAATCATTCTAAGCTCACTTTCTTTAGCTATTTTAAATCCATAACCATTTTCTCTTAAAATACGAAATCCTAATTTATGAAAAGTTAAAACATCTAAGTTAATATTATATTTTTTTAATTTATTTTTTAAATTATCTGCACAACTATTAGTTAAGGTTAAACATAAAATTTCTTTAGGATTTATTCCTTTTTTTATTAAATAAATTATTTTAGCAAGCAAAGTTAAAGTTTTTCCACTTCCAGCTCCAGCGATAACTAAAGTATTTTCTTCTTCTGCCAAAACAATATTTTTTTGAATATTATCTAATTTATAGCCCTCTATATTATTTAAAAAGTTATTTTCTTTTATAAGTTTATTTATATATATTTGGTTATTTAATTTAATTAAATGTGGTAGTTGTCTATAATTCCTTAAAAATTTTCTCTTAATAATTTTATAAAAACCTTTATTATATTTTAAATATAATGGATAAAATTCTTCTTGTAATTTTTTTTCTTCTTTTAAATTAATATACATATCTATCCTCCTATATGTATTATAAAGAATAAAAAAAAATTTCCCTTTAAAAAAATAAAAAAGTACTTAAATTTAAGCACTTTATTTATTCTTTGTATATTTAGAAACCTCATTAACATCATTAAAGGGTAACTTTTCATTATCAATAATTTGGTAAGGATCATCGCCACGGCCTAAAACCAATAAAGTATCTCCTGGCATTAACATATTAATACCTTTTTTAATGGCTTCTTTTCTATCAACAATAATTTCAAATTTATTTTCATCTAAACCTTCTACCATATCATTAATAATTGTTTCTGGATTTTCCCAATAAGGACTATCAGTTGTGAAAATAGCATAATCACTAAGTTCATAAGCGGTTTTTCCTAAATCTTGCCGTGTTTCTTTATCATTAGTTCCTTTACTACCAATTAAGATAATAATTTTCCCCTTAGTAAAATTTTTAACTTTTTCCACAATATTAATTATTCGCTGTTTATTATTAGCATTATCAACAATTACCGTACTATCATCTTTTTTAAATATTTGATAACGTCCACCGGGTACTTTTAAATATGCGGTTGATAAAATGATATCTTCTGATTTGGCACCAGTTAAAGATGCAATTATATAAGCAATCAGATAATTATAAATATTAAATTTCCCTGGTAATGGTAAATTAATTTCCATCATTTTGTTATCGGCATTTAATTTAAATATACTATGATCTTCATATAAATGAACATCATTAATTTGACAATCACTTTTTTTCATCCCAAACAAAATATGCCTGTTTCTCTCTAACTGTAAGCTATTAACAGCTGGATCATCCGCGTTAATCAAAGCATAACCATATCTTTTTACTTTATTAAGCAATAAAATATTAGGATTATTAGTAGTGTTTAAAAGATTTTCATCTGTATTAGTAATCGCTACATATTTAAATTTTAATCCTTCTAATCTTCTTTGATACATTGCCGCTTCGCTAACTTCAATAACTAAATATTCACATTCTCTATTGGCTGATTCAATAATTAATTCATATAATTCATACAAATCAGGGGTTGTATTTTTTAAATCCTTTTTTTCATCATCAACATAAAATCCTAAAGATCCAATATATGCACATTTAGTTCCTAAACTATTTAAAAGTTGATATGTTAAATAAGCAGCACTACTTTTTCCATTTGCACCACTAATAGCAATTAACTCTACTTTTTTTAATTTATCAGCATATAATTCATTTAAATATTTAGCCAAATATGCTCTTGTATCTTTTTCAATAATTGTTTTTACTGGATAATCACCTTCTTGGGCAATAATACAACTAGCACCCTTATCAATTGCCTCTTTAATATAATTATGACCATCATCGTCAATCCCTCTTAGGGCCAAGAAGGTATCTCCTGGCATAACTGTACTTGAATGTACTCTAAGCATAACCTCAACTCCCCTATAGTTTATGTTTTTTATGAAAGACTAATTCTACGGCTTTATTAATTATTCCGCAAAACCAGATAATAAAATATAATAAATAGCCAAGAACAACAGATACAATATAATAAATCCACTGTGTATCAAACCATAAGAAATCACTTTGGAAAGACATGTAATGTACACAGAACAATACATTAACTAAAACAAAGAATAATACTAAAATAACAATTAAACTAATATTTCCTTTTTTCAATTTAAATTTATCCTTGCTTTTTCTCAAAAAGTATAAGAATAATAACATATAGAAAATTACAAAACATATACCCGTTATTTTTTCATTAGCATTGAGTGCGATAATTACTAGAATAATTGCTAGAAGTTCGGGTGTCAAAAATAACTCCTTACCTTTTTTTATAACATTTTGGCGATATTTTTTTAAATCTCCTTTACTATTATTAAATAAAATAATACCATTTCTCGCCTTTAAAATCAAAAAGCAAAAATACGTTACTAATGAAATGTAAAAGAAAATCATCTAGCACCTCCAAAATATACATCATACCAAAGTAAAAACATATAAATAGTCCATACCTTACGGCTATTATCTTTTTTACCATTCTTATGATCGTCTAATAATTTTATAATTTCTTTAGTGTTGAAAAACTCTTCGGCCTTTTCAAATTTTCCTTTAATCAAATTGTAAACATCTTCGTCTTTCATCCAAACTCTAATTGGAACTGGAAAACCAAGTTTCTTCTTATCAGATACCTTTTGCGGCAAAGTTTCATGAGCAATATCACGAAATAATTTTTTGGTTTTATATTTATCAACCTTATATTTTGTTGGTAATTTTCTTGCTTTTTCGATTAATGGTCTGTCTAAAAATGGCACTCTAACTTCTAAGGAATTAGCCATACTCATTTTATCAGCTTTAAGTAGAATATCACCAATTAGCCAAAAGTTAAAATCAATATATTGCATTTTAGTAACATCATCTTTATCTTTCACTTTATCATAATATTCGCTAGTTAAATCTTTAAAGCCATTAGTTTCCCTTTTAAAAGAAAGTAATTTTGTCACTTCTTTATTATCAAAAATAAAGGCATTACCAACAAATCTATCTTCAAGTTTTTTTCCTCTTCTAACTAAAAAGTTTAAACCTCGATGACTAGGAAAAATACCAGCTATTTTACCAACTACCTTACGAATTGGAAATGGCACCTTATAATACCATGACCAAACAAACGGTTCTTGGTAAATATTATAACCACCAAATATTTCATCAGCACCTTCACCCGATAATGACACTTTTACGTGCTGACTAGCAGTATTTGCTACAAAATATAAAGCGATAGCTGAAGGGTCAGCAAGCGGTTCGTCCATATAATAAGCAATATTAGTCAGGCTCTTAAAATAATCTTCCTTACTGATAACTCGGTTTATGTTTTGCGTTTTTATTTCTTCAGATAATTCTTCGGCATAACTAATTTCATTATACTTTTTATCATCAAAACCAACGGTAAATGTTTTATCAACATTACTATTAGCCGCAATAAATGATGAATCTACACCACTAGATAAGAAAGAACCAACTTCAACATCACTAACTTTATGAGCTTCAGTTGAATCATTTAAAGCCTCTCTTATCTCTTCTTTCCATTCTTCATAAGTTTTATCTTCATCAGCTTCTAATTTTAATTCGTAATAGCGTTTTATTTCAAGATTACCGTCTTTATATTTCAAGTAATGACCAGGCATTAATTTATAAACATTTTTAAAGAAGGTTTCATTTCCTGCACTATACTGAAATGTTAAATAATATTCTAACATTTTTCGGTTTAATTCTTTCTTAAAATCTGGATGAATTAAAAAACTTTTTATTTCTGAACCAAACATAAAGGTATCTCCCATTTTTGCATAGTAAAAAGGTTTTATACCATAAAAGTCACGAGCCGCAAACATTTCCTTACTTTCAGTATCATAAATAACAAAAGCAAACATACCACGAAGTTTATCTAAAATTCCTTCGTTATATTCTTCATAACCGTGCAGAATAACTTCTGTATCAGTATTAGTTAAAAACTCATAACCTTTTCCAATTAATTCTTCTCTAAGCATCTGATAATTATAAATTTCACCATTAAAAATAATTACTTTTGTTTTATCTTTATTATAAATTGGCTGTGAACCATTATTTAAATCAATAATACTTAATCGTCTAAAACCTAAAGCTATATTCTCATCTGTGTAATAACCTTCTGAATCTGGTCCACGATGCGCAATTAAATCAGCCATCTTTTTAATATTATCTTTTTTATCTTTTTCTTTATTTACATATCCAACAAAACCACACATGTTATTCCTCCTAATTTTACAAATCCATTTTACCACATTTTTAATAATAAAGCTATAATTAACAAGAAAAAGAGCTTTTAAGCTCTATTTAAACAGGTTGCTTTTCATTTGCTTTGTTATATTCCCCACAACAATTATTAAAGGGACATCTAATACATTCTGGGTTAGTAGCATGACAAAAATTTCTTCCAATTGACCAAAAAGGGGTGGTTAATTCCCCTGGAAACCCTGGATTAATTTTTCTCGCCGCTTCAAGAATATTATTTTGATTATCGTTATCTACTAAGCCCATTCTTAAAAATATTCGGCGAATATGAACATCATAAGCTATATCAATATATTGTTTATTTGTTATTATTTTATTTAAATCACGAATCAATAATAATGTTCCTAAAGAAGCTTTTTTATGACTTATTCCATTAAATTCTTCAAGTCTTTTAATAACTATATCAGCACTTTGATTCTCCCAGATTTTAACAGCATCACTACCATAATCTTCAATAATTTTAACCATTGCTTTATATATATATGTTGCCATCTTATTGGGATATCTATGTAATGCTGGTTTTTCTTTTATGGCTTTTTCTAAATCAACTATAGATAAATTATTAACAATATAATTAAAATCAAAAGTATTTAAACGAGCTTTTAAACGAAAGGGTAAACTCCACGCTATTTCAGCTTTTACTGACTGGTCAGCAATTAGACCAATAATAAAAGCATTAGCGTTATTAATAATAAAATTTTTCTCTGCTTCATCTAGTAAATTTCCTTTTAATATACTACTTTCATTTTTAATTTCTAACAAATACTTATCTAAAACATTTCTAATTTCTTTTTCTTTATTCATAACTTACACCTATAATAATTATAACCCAAGTAAATAAACAATTCATAAAAAAGAGCTTTTAAGCTCTATTTATAAAGTACTTTCTTTATAACAACTGTTTTCGTAACTAAATCTTTAAACGTTTGCTTAGTTGGCCAAACAAAACTAAGAAGAATTCCAAGTGGTAAAAATAATATTTCAAATGCCATTAATATTACTCTTATGAAAGATTTTACGACACCAATATTTTCACCGTCTAAATTAGTAACTTCAAATGAAAATAGTTGTTTACCAAATGTACCACCACGACTATCCATAATAGTGAAGTAAAAAATATATATTATTATCATTATTAATATAACAACAATATTCGATTGATCTAAATTAATAATTATTCCACTTTCTAATAAATAACTTCTTATAAAAGTTATAACAAAATAAATTAAAGTTAAAATTAAAGTATCAATTACAAAAGCAAATAATCTTAGAAATAGATTGGCATAATAAAGTTTAGTATTATATTCTAAGTCTCTGTTTTCTACATAAACATCACCAAAATAATCAGCTACTGTTTGTTTATGTCTGGTAAACATAAGCGCTAAATAACCTATACCTACTGTTAAAACATTTAATATTTTTAACATGTTATGTTTAAATGCCATTGAAAAACCGATTTGGTAACCGCCTTCATCGACAACTTGCAAATTTAATAATCTTATTCCAAATGTTCCTTTTAAAGGAGTCGCTTCTAAAATAGTGCAATATATAAAATATATAACTAAAACAATCCCCGCATAAACAATATTCACATTAATAAAATCAATGTAACTTCCTAAAGGATTAGTAAAATATAATCCTAGAAATATTCCAACCATAATTAATATATCAAAGTTAAAAGCCGCCAATCTTTGTAATAATCCCGCATTTTCGTTTACTTTTTTTACTTCGGTATTAACGGCCATTTTATATACTTTTTCTATTTCTGCAAATTTGTATCCACAATATGGACAAACATCTTCAGTCTGTGCCACAATTCTTCCGCACTTTGGACAACCTTTATTCATATTTATACCTCCTTAGTTATTATAACATTTTTTACATGCAAAAACCAACTAACTTAGTTGGCTTTTCTTCTTCTCCTTAAAATCAAATATATTGTATAAAGAATAATGGCTAATACAATACAAACAACTCCCGTAATAATAAACTGTCTCATCAGCATATTACCGAATAAACTAACATCTAAGAAAATTTCGCTCTTCGCAAGCACCATAGTAATCAAATCATTACTAAATAAACCTATACCAATTGTAAGTATTCCAGCTATCAAGCAAGTATAACCAATATACATAATATTTTTACATTCTTTACGTTTTAAAATCATAATTAAGATTAATGAAATAACTAGAAGCAAACCAATAATAATTTTACTCTGATCACTAAATATCTTTTGTATTTCGTCTAACTTAGTTATTTCTAATTTATCGGCGATTACTGAAGTAGTTGGTAAATTATCAATAATTTGGCCACTCTGGCTTTTTACTGTATCTAAAAATTGTTCTTTTTGTTCTTCAGTAACTTCTATATTACTTTTTTTAATCCACTCATCAATATTATCATCTAAAATTTTATTAAAATCTTCACTTGTCAAAACCGTATTTTCCGTACCATTTATAACATAATCCGTAATATTTCCAGCCGTCATACCAAAAAATTGTTTTATAGCATTATCATTAACCATTTCATCAATAACATCTGAAGAAACACCATAGTATTCAGCTACAATATAAGCATTATCTAAAACTTCTGTTATTGTACTACCACCGGTATTAGAATTTTCCATCTCTTCTAGAGCTTTTTCAACATCCATCTGCATAACACCTTTGGTTACATTATCTGTTGTAAAAAAATAACTAACATTTAATATAACAATCATAAGCATTAAAGTTATAAAAAATACACCCGTAGAAATAATTGTCAAAAGGTTTTTTAATATATTTTTCATATACGGCCTCCTTAGTTAATATTATACCTTTTTTAAAATATTATTTCAATTATTATTACCTTCATTATTAAAATATAATTAACCAAGGTAATTTTACCGCATAAATTATAATGGAGGAATTTTATGAATAAATATAAAATATGTGTTTATGCGATTGCATATAATGAAGAAAAGTTTGTTAGTAGATGGATGGAATCGGTAAAAGACGCTGATGGGGTATATGTTTTAGATACTGGTTCAACCGATAAAACTAAAAAATTATTAAAAAAATATGGTGCGACAGTTAAAACAAAAAAAATAGAACCTTGGCGTTTTGATAGTGCTAGAAACTTATCTTTAAATATGGTCCCTGATGATACTGACATATGTATTTGTTTAGACTTAGACGAAGTATTAATGCCAGGCTGGAGAAGTATTTTAGAAAATACTTGGGATGAAAATACCACAAGAATGCAATATACTTATAACTGGCGTTTAGATGAAAATGATAAACCAATTGTTTCCTTTTATGCCGATAAAGTGCACGCCAGAAAAAATTACAAATGGATTTATCCGGTTCATGAGGTTCTAGCTAGTAGTGTAGAACAAATATATAAAACAAGCGATGAATTTACCATTAATCATTATCCCGATGATAAAAAATCTCGAAGTAGTTATTTACCTTTATTAGAACTTTCTGTTAAAGAAGATCCAACCAATGATCGAAACATGCATTATTTAGGCAGAGAATACATGTATTATGGAAGATGGAATGAATGCATTGATACCCTAATCAAACATTTACATTTAAAAAGCTCAACTTGGAAAGATGAAAGATGTGCTTCTATGCGTTTTATTGCCAGAAGTTATATCAATTTAAATAGATTCGATGAGGCCGAAATGTGGCTTCTAAAAGCTATAAAAGAAGCCCCTTATTTAAGAGATCCTTATGTCGAAATGATGCTTTTAAAATATAAATTAGGCGATTACGAAAGTATTATAAAATATGGGAAAGAAGCTTTAAAAATTAAAAACAACCAAAAATCATATATCAATGAAATTTTTAGTTGGAATGAAACCATATACGACTTACTTTCTTTAGCTTATTATTATACTGGAGATATTGATAATGCCATCAAAAATGTCGATATTGCGATTAGTATAAATCCCGATGATGAGCGTATGCAAAAAAATAGAAAAATATTTATGCAAAGTAAAAACTTGGAATAAATCCAAGTTTTATTTGTTTTCATGGGAAAATAAAATTGTCGCAACCATTATAAATAAAATAATGATTATTGCAACAATTATACCAGACAAAATTTGGTCCAAATTATTTTGGACCCCTATTAAAATAACATCTAACATCTAATCACCCTTTTATTCTATTTTGCAACTATATTATGTAGGTAATTGACAGTCGCTTTTCGATTATAGCATACTCCCCTATCCGAGTAAAGAAAAAATCACTACTTTTTAGAAAAAAATAAAAATGAGTGTAAACCCATTTTTTAAATAACTTTTTATATCCATTTTTATTATTATAAAATTTGTAAAAATTAGCATCTATATAAAAAAAATAAATACAAAAATTCATGTATTTACTTTTTCTTTAAGCTTATTTTAAAGAATTAATCCATTCTTTTATATCTTTTATATTAGTAGATAAATCACTTGTATTAAATTTAATACTTATTGGATTTATAACATTAGCTCCAGTAGCTGACTTTATATCTTCTACCGTATGGCCAAGCCAGCCACCATTCGTAATAAATGGAATAATAGTTTTATCACTTAAATTATTTTCAGTAATAAATGTATTAATAGCTGGGGCATAAGTATACCACCATACTGGTGTGCCTAAAATAACAGTATCATACTTACTTAAATCAACATTAATTGGTTTTAATTTGGGTTTATAACCAGCGTTTACTTCATCTTGACCTTGACTAACTACCGCATCATAATCATCAGAATAAGGAACTTCTGTTTCTATTCTTAAAATGTCACAGTTAAGCTCCCTTTGAATCATTTCTGCAATAGACTTAGTATTTCCTGTATAGGAAAAATATATTATCATTTTTTTATTCATTTTAAAGCCTCCTTTTTTAAACAGTCGCTAATTTGGCGACTGTTAAATTATTATAAATTAATTTAGAAAATTCATAACTAAATCAATTATTATATTCTTTTCTCTTGGATTAGATTCAGCAATTAACAAAGTTAATGCTGTTAAAGTATTGTTATCAATTACTTGTTTGTTATTAACATATAATCTATCATAGTAGTTAAGAAAATATATAAATAAAGTAGCTGCTATTCTTTTATTACCATCAATAAATGTATGATTTTTTACAATTAAGTATAAAAAATTAGCGGCTTTCTCTTCAATACTTTTATAAACATCTTCAGAGTCAAAAGTTTGATAAATATTTCCAATAATAGCCTTTAAACCATTATCACGTTCAACCGCAAATAAATCACTTTCAGCATTAAACCTAAGCATATTTATGATTTTTTTACAGTCCTCATAAGTAATAATACGATCATCTATTTGACCTTTAACTTTCTTTAAAGTTCGGTGATCATAGTCATCCAATAAATCTAATGCTTTTGAATATTCGCCAATTACTTTTAATATTTCTTTAGCATCATTTTTTTCTAGTCTGTCATCTATTCTATTAGCAATATCAATTAGCCTTACAGTTTTTTCTAAATACTCTAATCTTTTTTGATTCGCAGCATAACCTTTCAACATATAATCCTTTAAAATCTGAGTTGCCCATCTTCTAAAGATGACACCATTTTGGGATTTTACACGATAGCCAACACTTATGATCATATCAAGGTTATAATATTCAATATCACGAGTAACAGTTCTGTTACCTTCTTTTTGAACTGTTGCAAATTTTGCAACAGTTGAAATTTCTTTCAATTCCTCACTCAAAGCATTTTTAATATGCCGAGATATAACGGACTTATCTCTTCCAAACAACATTGCCATTTGGTCTAACGACAACCATACAGTATCATCCTGCATATTTACTTCAAGTTTTACCTCTTGATTTTCAAAAATTATAATTTCATTTTCTTTATTTTTCATTTTTCATTCCCCCTTCATATGCATTATATCATAACGAACATTCGTTTGCGACGCAACGAGAGAATTTTTTTGTTTTTTTATTTTAGTCTATATTTCTCATCACTAACTGGTTCACACCATTCATTTGAAGTGTTTTCGCCTGGTACTTCCACAGCTATATGACTAAACCAAGAATCTTTTTTAGCTCCATGCCAGTGCTTAA
>CALVRP010000098.1 GCA_944358665.1 uncultured Bacilli bacterium | reverse complement strand
AATAGCCCGGGCAGACATTCTTTCTTTACCTAATTTACTAGCAACTTTGTTAGCGACGCTTCCATAAGTAACTGTTTTACCATAGGGAATTTCACAAAGAACTTGCCATACCGTCCTTTTAAACTGACTACCATATGGTTTTAAAGGAAGATTAAGCTCTGGTTTTTGACCATTAAAATAATCATCTAACCACTTCTTAACAAGTTTTAAAATAGGATAATTTGGCTTTTCAACCATATTTCCTTTAATATTTTCCATAAAATACTTTTGCCCCTCTATCCATAAACCAACAATATTATCTTTATCACTAACCACCATTAATTTTCCGACTGGGCTGTCATATGTAAAATAATAAAACATATATCCACTCCTTAAATCACTTTAATTATAACATAAAAAATAAGTTATAATATAACTTATTTAAGAGCGGGCTAAACCATCAACTGGTAAAATAACGCCACTAATATAACTAGCCATGTCACTTGCTAAAAAAGTGTAAGCATTAGCTATATCTTCAGGGCTGCCAACTCTTCCAAGAGGAATTGTTTTAATTAATGGCTGAATCATTTCTTCTGGCAAGCTTCTAACCATATCAGTTTCCGTGATACCTGGCGCTACCGCGTTTACTCTAATTCCATAAGGAGCAAGTTCCCTAGCTAATGATTTAGTTATGCCATTTACAGCAAATTTACTAGCCGGATACATAATCCCAGTAGCTTGTCCATAAATACTAACCATTGAGCTAGCATTTAAAATAACACCTTTACTTTCTTTTAGATAAGGAATAATAGCTTTTGAGCAAGTAAAAACTGCTTTAATATTTAAATTACTAATTTTATCGTATTCTTCTATAGTATAATCTTCAATTTTAGTTTTTGAAGATATTCCAGCATTATTAACTAAAATATCGATATGGCCATACTTTTTATTGATCTTTGCAAATACTTTAGATACTTCATCTTCATTAGTTAAATCCGGATAGAAACCTATTACATCATAGCCGTCTTCCTTTAACTTTTTTAATGCTTTATTAACAGTTTCTTCTTTAGAACCAAATAAAACGACTTTAGCTTTGTTTTCTAAAAATTTTTTACCGTAGCAAAACCAATACCTCTAGTTCCCCCTGTTACAATTGCAACTTTGCCTTCCAACATAAATACCATCCTCCTAATATAATTATACCAGAAATTTAAGTTTTTACTTTGTACGAACTTTTATTATGTCATCTTCTTCTAAATTTCCAACTAATAACGAAGAATTATCATCATGATTTTTGAAATTATTATTTACTCTATTTTCGTCGTAATTAGCATAACAATACTTACAAAAATGCCTACATGAATTATAATCTCCAATATCGACCATCTGTACACATTCACATCTACTACCTTTGCGAGCTTTCCATTTTGGAAAATTAGTTTTTCCTGTAAGGATATATGCCATACTTTGTGATAAACACTCACCTTTAATAAAGCCATATTCTATTAAATTCTCTTCTTCAAAACAAGTTTGAACAGTCATTCCATTTTCTTTCGCGCTTTTACTAAAGCTTGTGCCTATTTCTTTATAATCTTGTTTGGTAAATTCCTTCATTTTTAACACATTTATATTTTTTCTAACATTTTTATAATCATCAATAAAAGAAACGATTATTTTATTAACATAACCATTTAATAAAGTACACATATGATTAAAAGCTTTTTTATGATATTCTAAATTATATTTATCATTTAAAAATATAGGATCATACCTAATAAATAAATTATCTTTCCCAATTATTTCGGAAAGTTTTTTGATGGCTTCAATAATTTTTCCTTTTGGCGGAATACCTGGTTCAATATCATTTTTATAAGGCGTTAAAGTAACATGAAATAAAATAGGCTTATCAATTTGTTTTAAATATTTTAATATGGGAATAGGATTTTTGGTACAAAATAAAATCGCATCAACATCTTTAAAATAAATTCTACTTACTTGTTTTCTATAAAAAGGATTTCTAACATCAATATAACCTTCTTTATACCTATTCATAAACCAATTAGTATAAAATGCGACAATATCAGTACGCCCGCTAACGTTTAAAATCATAAATAATACCTCCTATAGAAAAAATAGAATTATTATAATTCTACCCTTCTGTAAGTTTATTTAATTCTTCGGTATAAGTATTATAAGTTGTGGCGAGATTATTATCAAAGAAAACAAGAGCCCCGTTCATAATTCGCCAGTTAAGTTGATTGGTAATTAAAAAGTCAATCATTTCTTCTTGTTTGTTTAAAATATTATTTAATTTATCAATACTACTATCAAAATCATTTTTTTCACTAATCATAACATCTTCATTAGTTGCAAGATCATAGTAAAAATCTTTATAGTAATCGCTAACAGTTTCATCTTCAATGTAACTCATAATAGTTTTATCTTCAAAATCATTTAAATAGACCTCTTCAGCATTACTTAACCTATCACTAATATCAATAAAATATTGTTTAGTAGTAGTAAAGTTCGGACCATCAGCCTCGATATTTTGAACCGTTAAATTATTATTAATTTGCTGGTCATTAACAACATTATTTAAATCATTATAATGCGTATTACAGTCACTTAAATATTCTTTTAAAGCTTTTTCAACTATGGCATAGTCACCAGTTGTTACAATGTTTTCTTTATCTATTTCTTTGTTTTCGACAAGAGAATTATGGTAATTTTTAATTTCTTCTTTAAGCTCTCTTTCAACACTTAAATCACGGCTTACAAAATAAATAAGCAATCCAACAATTATAGCTAAAACAATTACAACCGCTAATATAATTTTTCCTTTTTTTGTCATATTATCACCTATCTATATTATAGCTTATTTTAGAAAAAAAACAAAAGTTATTTTACTTTTGTCTTAAAATTTTACTGACTGTCCCGTTTTATACAAAGTACCATCTATTTCAATAAATATAGAATACTCACCAGATAAACCTTCATCGTTAATATATTTATCAACGACAATACCATTTTCATTTTCATCTTCAGTAAAGACATCAACACATAAAGCAGTATATGGCTTTTTACTAACTGGGAAGTCATATTCTAATATATTCATATTTTTATATAAAAGAATATTAACATCAGTTCCTTTTTTAAATCTACCCTCTATA
This sequence comes from uncultured Bacilli bacterium, assembly GCA_944358665.1. Lineage (GTDB taxonomy): Bacteria > Bacillota_I > Bacilli_A > RF39 > UBA660 > Coprosoma. The sequence continues at coordinate 3,401 of CALVRP010000098.1, read as the reverse complement.
ACTAAACGATCTTCTTCTTTAGTAAGTGAAATATCATGACTTTCATATTCGTCATCTATTTCTTTATAGATTAAAGGCATGCCTATTCTTTCTTCATTTTCCGTTTTACCAAGCGAACCTAAGTAATCTGCTTTTCCTGTTCCGTAACTGTCATCACCATATAAACTCATTTTTTCTACCCGGTAATTATTAGTAGGAAGTTCAATCTCAAATATGACTTCATCATCCAAAAGCTCGGTTGTAATGCTTTTTAATTCATCAGCATTCGCAATTCCGGCCGGCTGATTATTGATTTTACCATCAGTATAAGAGATGCCACCCGAATGAACTATATAATGATTTTCATCTAAATAATCAACATCAGAAATATAAGGGGAATAATATTCACTACCACGTTCTTTACCATACTCCCAAATTTGTTCGATGGTCATATTATCAGTATCAATTTTATACATCACACCTCTAGAATAACTGTCTTCAGCAGAAACATATTCATCTTTATTTTTCGATTTATTATTACCATTATCAAATAAGAATACATAACCTTCTGGAGTTATCATGGCGGCATGCTGAGACCACTGCCATTCAAAATCATCACCTACCGGCTTAAAGAAATATTTTTGATATTCTTCACTCCAATTAGTACTATCACCAATTATCCAATTAAGATCTCCGGTTTCATAATCAATATTAATTACTGCATCTTGGTGCCTACCAGATAAAGTTATTGAGTTAGTATCTTTATCATACCACACTGAGTTATTGTGGAACCAGTCATAAGCTACCCAGTTTTCACTTTGACCATCTGTCATATTTAAAATATCTTTTAAATCCCAAGTTTTAACAATTTCACCAGTTTTTCTGTCAATTTCTACAATATAATCTTCAACAGTACCTTCAGAATTGTTAAAATCATCAGAGGCAATTAACAAATTACCATTGTCCATTTCATAGTAATCATGATGATATCCGCCTTCTAGACTATATTCATTATATATTTTTCCAAGCATATCCATCTCATAAAGACCAGTCATATAATAAGGACTATTAACAAGTCGTTCTGTACTAACCATTAAATGACCATTTTCTAAGCGATCAATTTTCCATAATGAATCTGTAGTCAAATACCATCTAACATCACCATTAACATCATAAGCACAAGTATATCCATCACTTGATGGTGTAAAGAAATATAAATCGTTTGTTAATTTACTTTCATCCTTTTCTACAGAAGTTGGTAAAATAAAGTCATCAGGTAGTGGATCTGTTTTTATTGTAATTTCTTTAGTTTCATCGCCATAACTAATTATTATTGTATTTTCTTCATCCGGGTAAAGTCCATAAATTGAAAGGTAATGTTCTTTACTTTTTTCAAAAGTATGAGTATAAGTTGTTAACTCATCTTTACCTTGAATAGTTACCGTAGGTGCAACTTCTTCGTCGGTTTCAAATATCACCAAAGCTGTAAGTGGTGAAATATCATATGGATTTAAAATAACATTAGGATCATCTATTGTATAACCTTTTATTTCAAAATCATCTTCTAATGAAGCTTGCTGAGTAATAAGGCTATCTTTTTCTTTTAAGGCTTTGCTATCACTTGCTTTAATATGTAGAAATACTAAAACTCCGGCAATTAAAATTAATAATACTAAAACTATTATAATTATTTTCTTTCGCATATTGTACCTCCGTTATTTTAATTATAGCACAGTTTAAAAAAAAACACTATTATTTGGCAATAATAAATTAGTGCTGTTTTTTAGTGCTTTTTAATAAAACTTTTGGTTTTCCTGATATTTGAGGAGCAATTTCTTCAGTTATATTATGTTGCTTAATTATTGTTTCCGGTGAAACTATTTCTTCTTTATTAGAAGTTATACGGCGCTTTTTAACTTTTTCCGATTGTTTTTTATATTGTTCTCTCTCATCTTTCAATCTTTGAATTGTCTCTTCACATGTCCCAATTTTACCGGCATAAATTTTTTCACCAATTTTTGCCCCAATACCAGTTATCAAGGCTAAAACCATTACCGAAGCTGGTGATATAAATAATGATGGAATGCCAAAATTTAAAAGCAATACATAATGCATATTTAATAATAAAAGTAAGGTAGGAACGAAGAAAATAATTCCTAACAGTTTAGATAAATGACCACTCTTCTTTTGAATATCCATATATTTATCTTCCATACACATAATTTGCCTTTTTCGGTTAAAAATCCTATCCTCTAAATAATGATAATCATTACTATCATTCATAAACCTCTTCCCCCTTAAATAGAATTAAAACTTTATTTGCTCATCAATATAACTAACAATTTCTTCGATTGGTAATGTTATTTGCTGCATAGTATCACGATCTCTAACAGTTACCGTACCATTATCGATAGTCTCATCATCAATTGTAATACAGTATGGCGTACCAGCTACATCTTGCCTACGATATCTTTTTCCAATATTACCAGTTTCATCATAAGTTATCATAAATTTTTTAGATAACATGTCATAAACTTCCAAAGCCTTTTCACTATGTCTTTTCTTAATAAGTGGTAAGACAGCTACTTTATAAGGTGCTAAGAAAGGATGTAAACTCATAACTTCTCTTGTCGTACCATCTTCTAAAACTTCTTCTTTATAGGCATCAGCTAAAAATGCCAAAGCCGCTCTATCACAGCCAATAGATGATTCAATAACATAAGGTGTATATCTTTCATTTGTTTCTGGGTCTAAATACTGCATAACTTTATCAGAATATTCTTCATGGCGTCTTAAATCATAATCTGTACGATTATGTGTCCCGCCAATTTCACTAAATCCAAACTCAAAATTATATTCGACATCACAAGCTTCTTTAGCATAGTGCGCTAATTTATCATGATCATGAAATCTTAAGTTATCTTTATCGATTCCCAAATCAAGGAAAAAGTTCATTTCTTTTTCTTTATACTCTTTATAAAAATCACTATCTGTTCCTGGTTTGCAAAACAATTGATGTTCCATTTGTTCAAATTCGATAGTTCTAAAGGTAAAATTGCCTGGAGTTATTTCATTTCTAAAAGCTTTACCTATCTGTCCAATTCCAAAAGGAACTTTAGCTCGCATACTTCTTTGAACATTTAAAAAATTGACGAATTCTCCTTGAGCCGTTTCTGGCCTTAAATAAACAGTATTTGTATTATTTTCAGTAACGCCTCTTTCAGTCTTAAACATTAAATTAAATTCTCTGATATCAGTAAAATTAGCTTTACCACAATTTGGGCATTTTATATCGTTATCGTTAATAAACTTAATCATTTCTTCATTAGTCATTTTATCAGCTACGATATTTGAATCAAAATTTTCAATTAAATGATCCGCGCGATGTCTAGTTTTACATTCTTTACAATCTATTAAAGGAT
>CALVRP010000097.1 GCA_944358665.1 uncultured Bacilli bacterium | reverse complement strand
GAAAAACTACGTAATGAAATTATTCAAAGTTTAATAGATAACAACATTAAAGCTCATGAAACAATGGATGATTTTGTAAGAGCGCAAATAGATCAGATTATAACAGGATATGATTTGTCTTTAGAAGAAAGAAATTATATTCAAAATTTGATTGAAAATGAAATTAATGGTTATGGTCCACTTACAGAGCTATTAAAAGATAATGAACTCACAGAAATAATGGTTAATGGTAAGGACCAAATTTATATTGAATTTAATGGCCATATAGTAAAGGATAATAGTGTTAGTTTTGTTAATGATGATCATATTGTAAGAGTTATTCAAAGGTTAATTCAACCTCTTGGCCGAACTATTGACATTGCGCATCCGATGGTCGATGCAAGACTAGCCGATGGTTCTAGATTAAATGCAGTTTTGCCGCCGTTGTCTTTAAACGGGCCAGTTTTAACTATTAGAAAGTTCAAAGCTGAATTAGCTAATATCGATGATTTTTTAAGGACTGGTACTTTAACTTCTGATATGGCTCGGTTTTTAGAGGCTTGTGTTCATGCTAAATTAAATATTATTGTTTCTGGAGGAACTGGTAGTGGTAAAACAACATTATTAAATGTCTTATCGTCGTTTTGTTCTCATGATGAAAGAATTATTACCATTGAAGATGCGGCAGAATTAAAACTACATCAAACTCATGTTGTATCGTTGGAAACAAGAAATGAAGGTTATGAAGGAACAGGTGGGGTTTCAATCCGTGATTTAGTTATAAATTCACTTAGAATGCGACCTGATCGAATTATTGTTGGTGAGGTGCGTGGCAAAGAAGCTTTTGATATGTTGCAAGCGATGAACACTGGTCATGATGGTAGTATGACGACGATGCATGCGAATGGCCCAGAAGATGCTTTAAATCGTTTGGAAACAATGGTTTTGATGAATGGTATTGAAATACCAGTGGTGGCAATTAGAGAATATGTTGAAAACGCAATTGACATTGTTGTTCAAATGCAAAGACTTTCAGATGGTAAAAGAAGAGTCGTTAGTATTGATGAAATTGTCGGTATTGAAAACGGGGAAATAAAATTAAAAGAAATATTTAGTTATAGACAAACTGGTGTTTTAGATAATGGTGATGTTGTAGGTGAGTTTTTGATGCATAAATACACACCAAAAGTATACGCTAAAATAAAATCAAAGGGTATTGATGATTTAGCAGATTTATTTGAATAGAGGTGAGAAAATGGGTGAAAATAGTAACTTTAGTGTAAATAGTATAGATGTACCAACTAACCAAGACGTTACGGTTTCTTTTTCACCTGTTATTGGCACACAAAATTATACTTATACAGTTTATAAAGATGATATTCCTCAGACAACTCAGCAAGTAACTGGTCAAGATTCCTCTGAAATTTACTTGACAGATACTGGTACTTATAAAATTGTAGTAAATATGTATGATGTAAATAATAATATGACAACGCTAGAAAGTGGTAATTATATAATTGATAAAGAGGCTCCAATAATCGATGTTGGGGATACTTATTTAGAAGTTACTAAAGGTAGTCAAATAAATGAAAACAGTATATCGGCTACTGATAATTATGATAATGATTTAACAAGTCAGATTACAAGTAATATTGATCAAATTGACACTAATGAAATAGGTCATCAAAAACTGATTTATACGGTTTCTGATACCGCTGGTAATGAGGCTAGTAAAACAATTGATGTTAACGTTGTTAATAATGATTACACATTAATTATTATTCAAATATTTCTAATTGTTTGTTTATTATTTATTACTTTAATTGTGTTTAGATTTAAAAGGCTTTTAAAGCTTGAAAAAAGAATTGATGAGTATGCTTTGTCACCTAAAAGAGGGCATAATACCTCTTTGATGGATATTTTCACTAATGAGTATCAAAAGTTAAATCATAAAATAGCTAAGATTTTAGGTAAATCAGTATTTGCAACTAAATATGCTAAAAAATTAGATAAATATGTAGTGGTAACGGAAAATCACAAAAGTGGTATGGAAATTTTAGCGCTAAAAGTAATAACTGCTTTATTATTGGTTGTTGTAGCCTTTATCTCTGATGTGATTCAAATTAAACTTATGCAAGTATATGAAATAGGTCTTCCGTTATTAATTGGATTCTTTATTCCTGATATTGTTTATTTTGTAAAATATAAAGCTTATAAAAGAACAATTGAAAATGATCTTTTATCGGCAATAATTATTATGAATAATGCTTTTAAGGCTGGAAGAAATATCACACAGGCAATTGAAATTGTTGGTGAAGAATTAAGTGGGGTAATAGCTGAAGAGTTTAAAAAAATGAGTTTAGAACTTTCATATGGATTAGATATTGAAATAATTTTTAGAAGATTTGCAGATAGAGTAAAAATTGAAGAGGTTAGTTATTTAACTGCTTCGTTAACTGTTTTAAATAAAACCGGTGGTAATATCATTGAGGTGTTTTCTTCGATTGAAAAAACATTATTTAATAAGAAAAAGTTACGGTTAGAACTAGCATCATTAACTGGTAGTAGCCGCCTTATTGTATATATATTATTAACAATTCCATTTTTCTTTGTTTTAGTTATCAGTATTATTTCACCTACATATTTCTTACCATTTGTTACAACTGATTTAGGGTTAGTATTATTAATATTTATGATTTTATATTATATTTTGTTTGTCATTGTTGTCAGAAAAATAATGAAAGTGGTGATATAATGAATAATCAAAATAAATTTATTCGCAAGTTATATCGTGAAAAAGATATAAAAGAAATTGATAAAAAAATACTTTCATTAGGAAACGATGCCAAAATAGACACTGAAACATTTTTAAATTTAAGAATTATTACAACGATTTTAGTTTTTGTTTTAGCACTAATAATTTTCAAAAATGGTTATATTTACGCTCCTTTTATCACTATAATATATTATTATGCCTTTTATTATTTTCTAATTTCTTTACCCGTAAAAAAAAGAATTGAAAAACTGGATTATCAAGCATTACAGTTTTTTGAGATTTTAACACTTACTTTAAAATCAGGACGTAATTTAGAACAGTCTTTAAGGGTTACTTGTGATAATGTTGATAGTGAGATTTCTGATGAATTTAAAAAAGCTTTATTTGAAATGGACTTTGGTAAAAGTTTAATGGAAGCTTTGGAAGATATGAAAAAAAGAATTCCGTCAGAATCTATTAATAATATTATTTTAAATATTACGCAAACAAGTCAATTTGGTAATAGTATATTGGAAACGATGTATAATCAAATAGATTTTTTAAGAGAAAAGAAAATATTAGATATTAAGGGCAAAATAAATAAAATACCTAATAAAGTTAGTATTATATCGGTTATATTTATTGTACCGTTAATAATGATTTTAATATTAGGACCATATTTAATTGATTTTATAAGTTAGGGGGAAGAGTATGTTTTACTTTATTGGAATTAAAGGTTCAGGAATGAGTGCTTTAGCCTGTGTTCTTCATGATCTTGGCTATGAGGTTATGGGAAGCGATATAGAGGAAGAATGTTTTACAGAAGAAGGGCTAAAGCAAAGGAATATCAAAATCTTACCATTTAATAAAAATAATATTAAAAAAGATATGTATATTGTTAGAGGTGGAAGCTTTGAAGATGACCATGAGGAGGTTGCTGAAGCGTTAAAACAAGAACTTACTATTTATACATATCAAGAAATGGTTAAAAAAATAACTAAAATGTTTCAACTAATAACCATTGCTGGTTGTCATGGTAAAACAACAACTAGTTCTATGATGGCTCATGTTTTAAACAACTTAGTAGGCGCTAATTATTTAATAGGTGATGGAACGGGCTTTGCTAGTAAAGAAAATAAGTGGTTTGTTTTGGAAGCTTGTGAATATAAAAGACATTTTCTAGAATATAAACCTGATTATGCTATTATTACAAACATTGATTATGATCATTCTGATTATTTTGAAGATATTAATGATGTTATTAATGCCTATGAAGAATATGCTAAATCAGCTGATAAAATGGTAATTGCTTGTGGCGATGATCCATATACTCATAGTTTAGAAATCGAAGGTTCAATTTTCTACTATGGAATGGATGAAGATAATGACATTATTGCAAAAAATGTTATATATACAAAAAATGGTATTGTTTTTGATGTTTTTATTGAAGATAATTACTATGGGCATTTTGATTTACCTTTATATGGTAAGCATCAACTTTTAAATGCTTTAGCAGTTATTGGTTTTTGTTATTATGAAAGATTTGAAGCAAAGGATGTTGCTAGGGAATTAAAAACATTTAATGGTGCAAAAAGACGGTTTAATGAAACGGAAGTAGGAACGAATATTGTTATTAATGATTATGCCCATCATCCAGCGGAAATAAAAGCTACCATTAAAGCAGCCCATCAAAAATATCCAGATAAAGATATTGTTATAGTATTTCAGCCACATACTTATAGTCGGACGCAAACTTTTAAAGATGACTATATCCAAATTTTATCCAATTATAAATCTTATATTATTGATATTCATCCAGCTAGAGAGAAAAAAGAAGACTATAATATATCTAGTGATGATTTAATAAAAGAAATACCAAATGCTGAAAAGATAAATATAAATGATGCTAAAAAGTTACTAACTTATGAAAATACTGTTTTAATTTTTATGAGTCCAAATGATATTTCTGCATTAGAAAAGGATTATATAAAATTAAAGGAAGCCAATTAAGACTTCCTTTTTATAATAAAATAATTAGTAAATAAATATTATTTTTCTGCAATTTTAGATTTAATTTCATCAAGTTTTGCTTTAGTAATTCCAGTGGTTTCTATTATTATGTTATCTTCAATACCTTTGATAAGTAAGTTTTTAGCTATTTGCTCAGTGCTTTTTTTGTAAAATTATTGTATAATAATTATAGGTGTTGTTTATGGAAAATGAATTGAAGGAGTATATTGATTACATTGGAGGAAATGTGTTAATAACAGGTTTACAATATAAAAGTGTTATTGAAAAAATAAATAAAGAAGTTAGTAGGTGTTATTTATTAGAAGACAATAAATTATTTACTAATAAGAAAAAAATTATTACTTTAAAAAAACTTGAAAAATTATTAGATAAAAATAAAATAAGAGATATTATTTGTAATTATAATACTAATAAAGGGATATTTGATATCATTCCTGGTAAGTTTTACTTAGATGGTAGATTATACTTATATGGTTATATGACTAAAGATGAAATTAGTGATATTGAAGAAAAATGTAGCTATTATACCAGTAATATAGAAGATATTAAATGTACAGATGGCGATTTACTTATTATTGGATCTAAAAGAAAATATAAATCGGAGCCTTATAATGATGATTATGGTGTTTTCTCTTTTGTAGATTTTTTGGGAATCTTTAAATAGTTTTAAAAATATTGTATAATAATAAAAGGTGTTGTTTATGGATAAAGAATTATTAAAAATTGTTAAAAAAATGGATGGGAGTTTACTAGGTATTGGTATTGAAAAAGAAAAAATTTTAGATGAAATAAATAAAAATGATAAAATTTTAACTTGTTTTTTACTAGAAAATAATAAAAAAGGTGTTAAAAGTAAACTTTCATTTAGTGGTAGAAGAAAAAAGGCTAATATTAAAAAACTAAAAAAAACTTTTGGTAAAAAAAGATTAAATAATGTTATTTGTAATTATGAATATTCTAAAAAATTTATGAGGCAATTTGTTCCTGGTAGTGTTTCTGTTAACAATGGGAAACTATATTTATATGGAACAATAAACGAAGAAGAACTTGAAGGTACTTTAAAAAAATATAATAGATATACCAGTGATGTTGAAATTAAAAAGATTAAAGATCAATATTTAATTATTGTTAATAATGAAAATACGAAAAATAACTTTTTTAAAGATAAATTATATTCTATTAAAGATTTAGGAGAAAAATTTATTGATATTTTAACCAACCTTTTAATTAATTAAGGGCTGGTTTTTATTTGCGTAAACGCTAAAATTAATGTATAATGAATAATGGTGATAATATGTACTTAAAGGAGATAAAAGCACAAGGATTTAAATCATTTGCCGAAAAAATAAGTATTGAACTCGGCAAAGGCATTACAGGAATTGTTGGGCCTAATGGTTCAGGAAAAAGTAATGTTGTTGATGCTGTTAGATGGGTTCTTGGAGAACAATCAGTTAAATCGCTTCGTGGTGATGGAACGATGAGTGATGTTATTTTCTCGGGGAGTAAAAGTAGAAATCCTATGAACGTGGCCTCAGTTTCTTTAATTTTTGATAATACAGATCATTTTTTGCCTTTAGAATATGATGAGGTTGAAATTAAAAGAAGAGTATATCGTGATGGAACTAACGAATATTTTTTAAATGGAAATAAAGTACGTTTAAAAGATATTAGTAATTTACTTTTAGATAGTGGTATTGCTAAAGAAAGTTTTAATATCATTTCACAAGGAAAAATTGAAAGTATTATTAGTAGTAAACCTAGTGATAGAAGGGTAATAATAGAAGAAGCGGCTGGTGTTTTAAAGTATAAAAGAAGAAAAGAAGAAGCTTTGAGAAAATTAGATAAAACTAATGATAACATAAATAGAGTTAATGATATTGTTCGGGAACTAGAAAATCAATTAGAACCGTTAAAGCAAGCCAAAGAAAAAGCTTTAAGTTACAAAAAATATAAAGAAGAATTAGAAAGTATTGAAATTGCTTTAATAACGGAAGAAATTACGAATATAAATTATGAGTATCAAACTGGTAAAGAAAAAATAGAGCTTTTAAATAATGAACTTTTAAAATTAAATACTATTAATATGCAAAATGAAGCGGAAATAGAGAAGTTTAAAAATAAAGTAACAAAAATAGATGATGAAATCAGAAGTATGCAAAGTAGTATTTTAGATTTGACGGCTAAAGTTGAAAAATTAAATGGTCAAAAGAATATTATTACAGAAAGACAAAAATATCAAGTTGGTGATGCTAAGATTCATCAGAATTTACTTGATTTAAAAGAGAGACAGTTACAAATTAAAAATGAAATTAATAATATTGAAACGGATGTTATTAATTTAAATAAACAAACCAGTAATTTAGAAGAAAAAGAAAGCAAATTAGAAAAAGTTATTAATGATTTAAAGCGTGAAAAAAACAAATTAGAATTTGCTTTAACAGGTGAAATTAGGAAACAAAATAATTTAAAAATAAGAAGAGATAATTTAACTAATAGTATTGAAAACGGTGGTACTTTACCTAAAGCTGTTAAAGCAGTTTTGGAAAATCCTAAATTAAGGGGTATTCATGATGTGTTAGGTAATTTAATTGAAACTAAAGAAGAATACAGTAATGCGATTATGACCGCTTTAGGTTACGCTAGTAATTATATTATAGTTGACAATGAAGTATGTGCGAAAGAAGCAATTAGTTATTTGAAAAATATTGGCAGAGCGACATTTTTCCCGCTTAATATTATTAAAGGAAAAAACATTGATAGTAGTACTTTAAGTAAAATAAATGGTGAAAAAGGTTATGTGGGTATTGCTAAAGATTTAGTTCAAAATAAAGCTGATTATGATGAAATTATAGCCAATCAACTAGGAAATATTATTGTTACTGATAATATTGATAGCGCTAATAAAATCAG
>CALVRP010000096.1 GCA_944358665.1 uncultured Bacilli bacterium | reverse complement strand
ATATAAAAATTGAAGGAAATTTGGAAGAAATGTTAGAAGAATTTGATGAAAATTTCAAAAACAATCAAAAAACACTTGATATTTTGCCAATAATATGGGAAAATATATTAATGGAAATTCCCATGCGTATCGTTAATGAAGATATTCATGACTTTAAAACTAAAGGAGATGGCTGGGAACTTGTTACCGATGAAGAAAAGGTAAATCCTAGTTTAGCAAAGTTAAAAGATTTATTATAGGAGGTGTATATCATGGCAGTACCTGCAAGACATACAAGTAAAACAAGTAAACGTATGCGTCAAACACATTATAAAATTGATGAAAAAACTACAACTAAATGTCCTAAATGTGGAGCCGTTATAAAACCACATAGAGTATGTAAAGAATGTGGCTCTTACAAAGGAAAAGAAGTTATCGAAGTTAAAACAGCTGAATAAGTTGTTTTTTTGTTTATAAAAGGATTTTAAAGTAATTAAAGTTTAATTTCTTGACTAAAAGTTTAGTTTTATATATAATAAGGCTTAGAAAGGTGTGAATTTTATGAATAAAGAAAAAATGATTCAAGAGGTAAGCACACAAATTATTAATCAAGTTAGTGCTTATTTTCAAGAACAGATGGAACAAAAAGAACCATATAATATCTATGTTATAAATGAAGGATTTTTAAGTGAAGATAAAATCACAGACTATTTATATAAGATTGGGGCTATTAATTATTCTTTACAAGAGGTGGATTTATTAAGGCAAACTATTCGCACTAATGTTTATGAATATATGTATAACGGTGAATTTACTGATTATGTAAAGTGGAGTGACCTAGAGAACGAAAAGAGAAGAAAACAAACTGAAATCGTTGAAAAACAAAATGAATTAGATGAATTAAATTCAGAATTAGAACAAATAAAGCAAAATCAAATGCAAACAAATTTTTCCCATACTATTGAAGGAGCATCTGTTAGTATAAAATAATTGGAATTTTCCAATTTTTTTATTTGACATTTCTGCAAAAAATAGGGGTTTATGGAGAATGTTACTTTTAAATAACTCTGTTAGAATATATTTTTAAAATAAAAACATATTTTGTTGCTGATTAAATATAATTTTGTTATAATGTTTATTAGAATAAGAGGGGATAAAATGAATGAAAAAGAACTTAATTTATTAGATAAATATTTTAGGGCTGCTAATTATGTTTCAGCATGTCAATTATATTTACTTGATAATCCTTTATTAAAAGAACCTTTAAGAAAGGAACATATTAAGAAAAAAATTGTTGGTCACTGGGGAACTGTTCCGGCTCAAAATTTTATTTATACGCATTTAGATAGAGTAATTAAAAAATATAATTTAGATATGATATATGTATCTGGACCTGGTCATGGCGGGAATTTTTTAGTGGCTAATACTTACCTAGAAGGTAGTTATACAGAATTTTATCCAAATATTACTGAAGATGAAGAAGGCTTAAAGAAATTATTTAAACAATTTTCTTTCCCTGGTGGAATATCTAGTCATGCAGCGCCAGAAAATCCTGGTAGTATTCACGAGGGCGGAGAACTAGGTTATTCCCTGGCACATGCTTATGGGGCGGTTTTTGATAATCCTAATTTAATTGCGGCCTGTGTCATTGGTGATGGTGAAGCGGAAACCGGTCCCCTTGCTACTTCATGGCATTCTAATAAATTTTTAAATCCGAAAACTGACGGAGCCGTTATTCCTATTTTAAATTTAAATGGTTATAAAATAAGTAATCCAACAGTATTTTCTCGAATGACGAATAAAGAATTAGGTAGTTTTTTCTATGGCCTTGGCTATAAACCTTATTTAGTTGAAGGTGATGATCCTAAGGTTATGCACCGTTTAATGGCCAAAACTATGGATAATATTATTATGCAGATTAAGGATATTTGGAATAGTGCGAGAAATGACAACAATAATAAAATGCCAAGATGGCCAATGATTATTTTAAGAACGCCTAAAGGATGGACCGGGCCAAAAATAGTTGATGGTAAAAGAGTTGAAGGAACTTTTAGAGCGCATCAAGTACCTATTTCTATGGAAAGTGAAGAGCATTTAAAACAGTTAGAATCTTGGCTTAAAAGTTATCATCCAGAAGAATTATTTGATGAAAACGGAAGATTAAAAGAAGAAATTAGAAAATATTTACCTAAAGGTAATAAAAGAATGGGGGCCACACCATAAGCAAATGGTGGACTACTTTTAAAAGATTTAATTTTACCAGATTTTAAAAACTATGCAGTAAAGGTTTCAGAACCAGGGCAAATGAAAACGCAAGATATGTTAGAACTTAGTGGTTATATTCGGGATATTATTAAAAATAATCCGCATAATTTTAGAACATTTAGTCCTGATGAAGCAATGTCTAATCGGTTATATAAAATGTTTGATGTAACTGGTAGAGATTGGCAAGAAGAGGTTAAAAATACTGATGAATATTTAAGTAAAAATGGCCGAATTATGGATTCTTATTTATCCGAACACATGTGTGAAGGATGGCTTGAAGGTTACTTATTAACAGGGAGACATGGATTTTTTACAAGTTATGAAGCTTTTATAAGAATTGTTGATTCTATGGTAGCGCAGCATGCTAAATGGTTAAAAGTTTGTAATCAGATTTCTTGGCGTAGAAGTATTGCCTCTTTAAATTTAATTTTAACTTCTAATGTATGGCAACAAGATCATAACGGCTTTACGCATCAAGATCCTGGATTTTTAGATCATATTGCGAATAAAAAAGCTGATGTGGTTAGAATGTATTTGCCACCAGATGCGAACTGTCTTTTATCGACGTTTGATCACTGTATAAAGAGCCGTGATTATGTTAATGTTATTGTAGCTTCTAAACATCCAAGTTATCAATGGCTTTCAATGGAAAAAGCGATAGAACATTGTACAAAAGGTCTTGGTATTTGGGATTTTGCTAGTAATGATCAGGATAGTGATCCAGATATTGTTATGGCTTGCTGCGGTGATACTCCAACTTTAGAAACAATTGCCGCAATTTCAATTTTAAATGAAGAACTTTCTGATTTAAAAATTAGATGTATCAATATTGTAGATTTAATGAAATTAGAGTCTCCAAGCAAACATCCTCATGGACTTAGTGATGAAGAGTATGATTTATTATTTACAAAAGATAAACCGATAATCTTTAATTATCATGGTTATCCAACTTTAATTCATGAATTTACTTATTTAAGACATAATAGAAATATATCAGTTCATGGCTACCTTGAAGAAGGAACTATTACAACACCTTTTGATATGCGAGTTCAAAATAAAGTTGATAGATTTCATTTGGTTATGGATGTAATTGAACACTTACCAAAACAGGGTAGTAAAGAGATTTATTTAATGGAAAAAATGAAAAATAAAATTATTGAGCATAATGCTTATATTAGAGAAAATGGTGAAGATATGCCAGAAATTAAAAATTGGAAATGGGAAAAATAAAAACAGCTTAATTGCTGTTTTTTATTCGTTTACTTCTAATTTATTTAATAACCTCTGAACTTTATCTTTAATATCATCGTTGCTTTTTAATTTATTTAAAAGCTCATGAGTGTTTTTACTTTGTGGAAGCATATAACCTGATTCACGCATTAAATCTTCAAGAATAACTCTATTTGAATGAATTAAAGCTCTAACTAATTTATCATTAGGATTTTTTTCTAAGAGATAATTTAATATTTTTATTTCTTTAATTTTAGAATCAGCCACTTTAAATAATTCATTAATGACTTTATTATCTTTTTTTGCTTGAGCAGGCAATTTATTAGGAATCATAGTAATTGCTCTGGCAGGACAAGCTTTCATACAAGCTCCGCAGCCAATACAAGTTTCAAAGTCTATTTGGCCAGTTTCATTATTAGCTGCTCCAGTAGGGCAAACAAATAAACATAGGCAGTCTTTAGAACAGATTTTTAAATTTCGATAAGCATGACTTTTACTCATATTATTCTACCTCCAATATCTTAAAACTTGGAACTTTGCAAATAGGGCAGGCTTTAGGCGGCTCTTCGCCAATATAAACAAATCCACAAATATCACACACCCATATTTTAGTATGTTTTATAAATTCATTTCCTTCTTTTTCATAACGTTCTAAAAGTGCATTTACAATATTAGTTGTTTTACTAGCCCAATTAATAACTCTTTTAGCGCCGCGATCTTGATACTTATCAGCAGTTTCCATAGCGTTTTCTAATTTTTTGGTATCTTCTTCAATTAAACTTTTGATATCTTTTAAAGTTCCTTCTGAACTCGTTTCTTTTTTTAGATAATAATTAGCAATTTCATTAAATAAAGTTTGTTCTTCTTCTAAATATTGTTTTTCGCAGCCTTTAGCTAAATTAAGACAAATATAGGCGATTTCTTCCTTAGATAATTCTCTTAACTCTTCAGGATCTTCTTCGATTTCTTTTTTTTCTTCATGAGTTTCTTCTTTTTGTTCTTCCTTTATTTCTTCAAATAAGTTTTCCGGTGCGCCGCATAATGGACATTTCCAGTCATCTGGTAAATCCTCAAATTTTATTTTTTCTTTGGCGTCATCATAAACATAACCACAAATCTTACAACGGTACTTCTTCATAACATCCTCCTTTATTTTCCATATATAGTATAACATTATTTTCGAAAATCTAAAAGAGCACTTTACGTTTTTGCGAAAAATAGGAGTCTTTGAATAATATTACTTAAATTTTAAGAAAAATTTAAAATATTTATTAAAATTAGAAGGGTTTTTCATTTTTATCTCAAATAATATATATAGAAGTATTTTTTAGAAAAGAGGTAAAACAATGAATGAAATACAAGAGAAATTCAATATAAAAGATATGATATATGAAGTAAGAGGAAAGCAAGTTATGTTCGATAGCGATTTAGCTAAACTTTATAAATGTAAGAATGGAACTAAAGAGATAAATCAAGCAGTAAAAAGAAATGTTGAAAAATTTCCTAATGATTTTTATTTTCAGCTGACTAATACTGAAAACGATTTTTTGCGGTCACAGATTGTGACCGCAAAAACAAATAATATGTCGAGGAAATTACCATATGTATTTACAGAACAGGGTGTAGCCATGCTTGCGACAATTCTTAAAACTCCAGCAGCTACAGAAGTAAGTATTAAAATAATGCGTGCTTTTGTAGAGATGCGCAGATTTATTAACAATAATCGAGAAATATTTACTAGGGTTATATCTATAGAAAATGATTTAAAATTATTAAATGATAAACAGAATATTAATGAAGAACAAATTCAGTTACTTTTTAATGAACTAGGTAAAAAAGAGTTTAAAGAACAGTTATTTTTTGACGGCCAAATATATGATGCTTATAGTTTGCTTATTAATATTATAAGAGAAGCGAAAACTAAAATAATAATCATTGATAATTACCTAGATAAAACAATATTGGATATACTGGCATATAAAGATGATAATATATTTGTAAAATTATATGTTAAAGATAATGGAGAAGAAGTAGAAGTGAATACTTCAACCACAGAAGTATCATTTGAAGATGATGGAATACTAGTCGCAAAAGTAAGTGATGGAACTAATAGTACAAGTAGTAGTTATACGGTAATTAGGTATAATTTATATGTTGCAAGTTATGGTAGTGATGAAACGGGAAAAGGAACGATTGAAGAACCATACGCAACTTTAACAAAGGCATATGACGAAGCTTATCAAACAGCGACAATTTACGTTATGGATGATATAACTGTTATAAGCACAGTAGAGTTTGCTGAAGACAAAAACATAACTTTAACTAGTTATAGTACTGATAATACAATAAATAGTATTATTAGGGGCGATGAACTTAGTGAATATATGATAAGGCAATCTGGCGGTATTCTTAATTTAAATAATATAACATTAGATGGGAATAGTGTAGATGGCGAAAGAGGTGGTGTAGCGGTTGACTACGATTCCTCATTGAATGTTTCAAATGGAGCCACTTTGAAAAATTTTAATAGTGAAGAATGTGGAGCGGGCATTAGAATACGTCCACATGGAAATCCTGTAGTAAATATTAATTCAGGAGAAATTATAAACAATTATTCTAATCTTTGCTCGGGAGCAATTCACGTTGAAACTAATGGT
>CALVRP010000095.1 GCA_944358665.1 uncultured Bacilli bacterium | reverse complement strand
GTAGTATCATCACCATTACTAAACAAAAAATATTAGAAGAAATGTTTGATAATTATTATAAGGAAAAAGAGCCGGATTTTTTAAAGCTAATTGATGACTTCTGTCTTAAAGATGATAAAGAAATATTTAAGGCAATCTTATCTTTAAATGATAAATTAGATAATATTTATAAAAAAAGAGAATATTTAGAAAATTATCTAGAAAATAATTTTACTGCGCGAGCCATAAATTCATATATAGATGAATATGTAAATTTAATAAAAGAAAAAATAAATAGTATTAAAAATCAAATACACAATTTAAGCTTTTATGCCGAAGGAAAGTACTTAGAAAAAGTAGAGGAAGCTTTAAAACCTCTAATGGGTAGTACGACTTATGAAGAAATTAGATTAAATTCTACTGTGTCTATGCCCAGAGTTCCAAGTAAAAGTCCTGATGAATTAAAACTAATAAAAGGGGAAATAAGTGACTTAATTAAAGAAATAGGTAATCTCACTAAAGATGAAAGTGAAGACGTGATTAAACAAAATATTTTAAAAACTAAAGATTATATAAAAACATTTATTAAAATCATTTTAGAGCTTGATGAAAAAGTATCAAAATATAAAAAAGAAAATAACGCTTATGAATTTATTGATATTTCTATAATGGCTATTAAATTATTAGAAGATAATGAAAGTATAAGAGAAGAACTAAAAAATAAATACGATGAAATCTTAATTGATGAATATCAAGATACTAATGATCTTCAAGACTTATTTATTTCTTATATTGAAAACAATAATGTTTATATGGTTGGTGATGTTAAACAGTCAATTTATCGTTTTAGAAACACTAATCCCATGCTGTTTAAAGAAAAATATGATAATTATACTAAAGGAAATGGTGGTTTTAAAATTGATTTAAATAAAAACTTCCGTTCTAGAAATGAAGTTATCCACAGTATAAATGAAATATTTAATTTTCTTATGAATGATGAAATAGGTGGAGCTGACTATATAAATGCCCATCAAATGATTTTTGGTAATACTGCTTATGATAATGTTAATAAAGAAAACTATAAATTAAAAGTTTTAAATTATGAAAAAGATAAAGACTTTAGTAACGAAGAAATTGAAATATTCACTATCGCAAATGACATAAAAAATAAAATAGAAAACGAATATAAAGTTATGGATAAAGAAACGAATGAAGAAAGAAAAATAACTTATGATGATTTTGTTATATTAATTGATAGATCTTCTTCCTTTGAACAATACCGAAAAATATTTGAATATTTAAATATTCCCCTAGCGGTATATAAAGATGAAACTATTACTGATGATAAAAATGTTTCTTTAATCAAACATCTTTATAACATTATCATATCTATTTATAATAAAAATTATGATGCCCTCTTTAAATATTCTTTAATGAGTATTATGCGTAGTTTCCTTTGTGAAATAAGCGATGAAGAAATATTTGACACTATTACGTGTAAAGATTACGGAAATACAGTTATTTATCAAAAATGTTACCAAATATCAAAAAAACTAGATAATTTAACTAATGAACAATTATTTAATATAATATTAGAAGAATTTGACTTTTATGAAAATATAAATAAAATAGGTAGCGTTAAAAACAATATCGTTTTACTAGACTATTTACAAAAGATTGCCATTAATGCGGATAGCTTAGGTTACACGCCATTTGACTTCTTAGATTATTTAAATGAAATATCTGAAAGAAAATTAGATATCAAATTACCAGCTAGTAAAGAGATAAATAATGCCGTTAAAATAATGACTATTCATGGTTCCAAGGGATTAGAATATCCAATTTGCTATTTTGCTGGACTTTATAAAAGATTTAATATCGATGATTTAAAACAAAAATTCTACTTTTCTAAAGATTATGGTTTTGTCTTCCCTTATGTTGATGAAATTCCGCATAATACAATTATTAAGACACTTCTTAAAAATAAATATTTAGAAGAAGAAATATCCGAAAAAATAAGATTATTTTATGTGGCTTTAACTAGAGCAAGAGAAAAAATGATTGCTGTATTACCTTTAGAAGAAAATATTCTAGCTTCTAAAGATAATGGCGTTATTAATGATGAGGTAAGAAAAAAATATATGTCATTCAAAGACATGTTAGATTCCGTTTATCATGTTCTTACACCTTATATTAAAGATATTAATAAAGATAAATTAAATTTAACGAAAGATTATTTAAAAAAGAAAAAACTAACTAATGATTATAAAACAAATGATAGTGAAAAAATTATTGTTAACGAATTAAATATTCAAACTAAAGAAATAGAAAGTGCCCATTTTTCTAAAGAAGCTCATGTTTTATATTCTAAAGCTGATAAACATAATATAGATTTAGGTCTTAGAATGCATAGTTTATTTGAACTTATTAATTTTGAAAATCCTGATTATAGTAGTATGAGTGATTTTGAAAAAACAAAAATACAAAAATTTATCGATACAGGCATTTTAAAAGGTGCCAAAGAAATATTAAAAGAATATGAATTTATTTATGAAGATGATAAAGAATATCATGGGATTATTGATTTACTTTTAATCTTTGATAATCATGCAAAAATAGTTGATTATAAATTAAAAAATACCAAAGATGATGCTTATATAAAACAGTTAACTGGTTATAAAAATTATATAAGTAATATTATCAATAAACCAGTCCAAATATATTTATATAGTATTTTAGATGAACAGTTAGTTAGATTAGATAATGACTCAGAAAATTAATTCTGAGTTTTTTATAAAAATTATAATATTTTCACTTTTTACATAAATTTTATGGTAAAATATTTTAAACGAAAGAGGTGATAAATTGAAATATAATATTTATTGTGATGAAAGTTGCCATTTACAAAACGATGGTAATGATATTATGATTATTGGTGGTGTTTTTTGCCCAAAATCAAAAACAAAAAAAATTAATAAAGAAATAAAAAAAATCGAAGAAAAATACAGTATTACAAAAGCAGAAATAAAATGGCATAAAGTGAGTAATAATAAATTAGAATTTTATCAAGAATTAATTAACTATTTTTTTGATAATGATGATTTAAAGTTTAGATGTGTTATGGCTCCAGAAAACCAAGAGCTTAATTTATAAAAATTTAAAAGGTTTACAAAAAGAAAATTTACGAGATAATATGACTAATATGGAACTTGTTTTAAATATGCTTGCAGAAACATCTTCTACTGAAATATCAAAAAGTAAAAATCGTAAA
>CALVRP010000094.1 GCA_944358665.1 uncultured Bacilli bacterium | reverse complement strand
TAGACAAGCTATTACTAGAGCAATTGCTGATCAAACTAGAACTATTAGAGTTCCTGTTCATATGGTTGAAACAATTAATAAACTGGCTCGTATCGAAAGACAATTAACCCTTGAATTAAATAGGGAGCCTACGGAAGCTGAACTTTCGAAAAAAATGGGGATTTCAGTTGAGAAAATAAGAGAAATTAATAAAATTAGTCAAGAACCTGTTAGTTTAGAAACACCAATTGGTGAAGAAGAGGATTCTCATTTAGGTGACTTTATTCCTGATGAAACTAATATGAGTCCGGAAGATTTTGCGGTTAACGAGCTTTTAAAAGATGAAATTTCTGAGGTTTTGTTAACGCTTACTGAGAGAGAAGAAAAAGTTATTAGACTTCGTTTTGGTCTTGAAGATGGGCGTCCTAGAACTTTAGAAGAAGTTGGACAATTATTTGGAGTAACTAGAGAACGTATTAGACAAATTGAAGCCAAAGCTTTAAGAAAACTTCGTCATCCATCTAGAAGCCGTAAGTTAAAAGATTATTTAGGTGACTAATGCTTTCTAAAAGATTACAAGCTATTAGTGAGTTTATTCCAAGTAAAAGTAAAGTAATAGATGTTGGTGCAGATCATGCTCTTTTAGACATTTATTTAACTAAAGAAAAAGATTGTGAGTGCCTAGCAACAGATATTTCTGAGAAGTGTTTAGAAAAAGCTAAAATGAATATTCAAAAATATGGAGTTAATGTTGCAGTAAAAGTGGCTGATGGCCTTAAAGGTATAGATGTAAATGATGAGATTATTGTTATTTCTGGTATGGGAACAAAAACAATTTTAAATATTATTCCAGATAATTTAAACAATGATTTAATTATTAGTTCACATCACGATTTATCTCTTTTAAGAAAAGAAATGCATAGAAAAGGCTATTACATTTATAATGAAAAAGCAGTATTTGATAAACGTTATTATGTTATTATGCATTTTAAAGAAGGCCATAAAAAAACTAATTATTATGTTAGCCCATTTTTAACAAGTAATAAAGAGTATATGAATTATTTATTACAAAAGTATGAGAAAGTGTTTTATAACACGAAAAATAAATTAGAAAAAATAAAAGTATATTTGCTTATAAGAAAAGTTAAAAAATTTCTTTAAACAGATATACTTTTTTTAATCTCTTTATTATTAGTTTTTCCTAAAAAATAATCAATAGAAACATTGTAATGTTTACTAATAAGATATAGTTTACTTATTGTTATTTTAGAATAACCTGTTTCATAATTACAGTAAGTAGTTTGTTTGTCACCAATTATACTAGCTACATTTTCTTGTATAGTAATTTAATTTAATATATAAATACCAATACTTAAATATAAGGCAAATAGTAGCCAAATTAAATAAGGAATTTGTAAATATCCTGATAGTTTATTATCTTTATAAAACCTAATAATCATGATAATTACTAAGAATATTAAAATTATAATCCAAATTATAGCTAGAAAACGCATTTCAAAAGCAAAGAAAATAAAATTCCATAGATAGTTAAAAATAAGTTGTAAATAATAAATAAATTTAATATCTTTTGTTTTACTAGTTAAATTATAGCTGATTCCCATTAATAAATATAAAATAGACCAAATTATCGGAAATAAAATACTTGGAGGTGCTAGAGGTGGTTGATTTAATGAAATATATTCACTTGAATTTATAATAAGCCCAACAATTGTGCCTAGTATTAACGGTAAGAATAAACTAATTATTTTCATAGTATCACCATTATAAGTTTATAAAAAGGGTGAAAAAAAAGAACTAATTATATAGTTCATTTTTTAAAAGTTCTAAATTATCATTCATAATTGTAAAGTAATTTTCATTAGCGCTTCTTTCGGTTTCAGAAATATTAGCTAGAGTGTGCCAATATTCAACTTCAATACCGGTTTCATTGACAATATCTTGAGTGGTGTCATTTAATTCTTTATTAGCTTCGGCAAAAATATAATCTATTTCACCATTTGTAATTAGTAATCTAATAGTTGCAAGAGTTTTATCATTTAAATTTTCTTCATCTTCTAGAGAATAAACGGTTAAATCATATTTTTCTAAATATTTAAACAAATTACTATCAGCAATAATTGTTTTAGTATCACTATTGGTAACAATTTGTTTTATTTTAGCATCTAAATTTGAAGCTTCTATTTTTAGCTCTTCATAATTCTCTTCAATATCGTTATTTAAGTAATAACTATCGGTGTATTCACTAAAACCGGTTTTAACATTTTGGGCCATCATTAGAAAATTTGATGGATCAAGCCAAAGTTCTTCAGGTGCATTAGTATATTCCATTGCCAAAGTTGTATCAATGATTTTTAAATTTTTATTGTTTTCTCGCATATCATTTACGTAACTTTTTTCATTAGATAAACCGTTAAAGATATATAAATCACTGTCACTATAGTCTTTTATTTGTTTATTTGTAAGTTTATAAGTGTCAATATTAACACCATCGGGGTAAATACTATGAATAGTTGAATGATCACCATATAATCTTTTAGTTATGTATTCTATTGGATAATTAGTTGTATAAATTGTTATGTCTTCCATACTGTCTCTTTTAATACAACCAGTTAAACAAGTTGATAACGCTAATAAACTTAAAATAGCTAAAAATTTTTTCATTTTATTTCCTCCTTAATAACGGGATCATATCCACTAGTACCCCATGGGTTACATCTTAAAATTCTTTTCATGGCCATTGTACTCCCTTTAATTGCTCCATATGTTTCAATTGCTTCTTTAGCATAATTGGAGCAGGTAGGAATATGACGGCACATACTGTGCCAAGGCCCGGGAATTTTTTGATAAATTTCAATTAATTTTATTAGAACTCTTTTCATGTTCTCACCAATATCTATTATACTAGAAATAATATTAAAAGTAAAATAAAAATTAATTTATTTTTTTCTTAAAAATTATGTTATAATTAAAGTAGAGGAGCGAACAGGTATATGAAAAGAAGAAATAGAACTTTAATTATTAGCGTTGGTTTATGTATATGCTTGTGTTTAATGGTGGCATATGCGGCTTTTCAAACGCAGTTAAATATTAATGGGACTAGTAGTATTTCTAGTAATTGGCAAGTAGAAATAACTGATGTTGTTAGTCAAAATATTGTCGGATCGGCAGCTAATGATGGAGAACCTGTTTTTAGTCCGACGGCGGTAACTTTTAAAACGACTTTACAAAAACCGGGTGATAGTATTGATTATGTGGTTACGGTTACTAATAATGGAACAATTTCCGCAATACTTGATAATATAGACCAAACAGCAACTTCTAACCCAGCCATCAACTATATTATAACGGATATTAATGAAGGAGATATTCTAGATCCTGGAGATAGTAAAAAATTTACGGTTACGGTAGAGTATGATGATGCCGTTACTACGCAACCAGAAGTTTTAAGTAGTTCTCTAACAGTAGCTTTAGACTTTGTTCAAAATAAATAAAGTCTTTTTTTGTGCTTTTTTATTATTTGTTGAATATATTAAAATAGGTGATAATCTGAAAGATAAAAATAAATTTATTTTAGGAAAAATCCTAAAAAAGGGCAGATTTCCCCT
>CALVRP010000093.1 GCA_944358665.1 uncultured Bacilli bacterium | reverse complement strand
TTAAAGCTAGAATTATGATTTGTAAGGGATTAATTTCTCCTAAAACAAAAAAAGCATAATTTTTATGCTTCTCGTCTATTACTTTGCCATGGGATTTTTACTTTCCCCCACTATTTGACAAAGAACCGTCTTTTTATGCTCCTGCTTGAACGTAGTTAATTGTCATTGTTACTGTATTATCTGTAATTTCTGGTTGTGATTCAACACTTTCATCATAAGTAACTGTTACTGTGAATGTTGTATTACCAGAAGCATTTAATGGGTCACCTTCATTAATTCCAGTATATGAATATGAAATTGGTGCTGCCTCATTACCTTCAGTAAATGTAATGCTACCTACTTCAGCATCAATATTACCCTTATTTTCTACTGTTACAGTATAAGTAACTGAATCTCCTGGGCTTTTTAAATCTGCTTTAAATTGAGCTGTTGTAGAATTAACTAATTTAGTTCCATCTTCTGCAGTTCCAGCAGCATAAGGAACGTCTACACCAGTACCAGTATGACCAGTAGATTCAATATTAGTTAACTCAACTTGCCAAGTTGATGAAATTGATGCTGTACCATTAATTGTAAGTTGTTGAGCAAATGCTGCATAACCAACTCCCATAATTAATATAACAGCAAGCAGTGCACCTATTAAAATATTCTTATTTCTTGATTCGTGTTTTTCGTTGTTCACTTTTTTCATCCTTTCTACTTCATATATTTGGTAAGTACACTTTCCTACCATTGACTATACTATATCATAACAAATATTTTTTTTCAATAATTTTTACAAATTTCCACAAAAAAATCAGAAAATTATTTCTGACTTTACGCTGTTTGATCTTGTACAAAATTAAGTGTCATAGTTAAATCATTACTTAATTGTGATTCTTCTGGCTGCTCAGTTATACTAGAATCATAAGTAACTGTCACTGTAAACGTAGCGGTTCCATTATTAGCTGCTACTTTTGTAGTTCCAGCTGTAATACCGCTATATGAATATTTAATAGCCTGATTATTTGGTCCTTCAGTAAATGTAATACCATTTTCTGCTACTATAGCTGGTAAAGTTCCACTATTTTCAACAACAACTGTATAAGTAATAGAATCTCCTGGACTTACTAAATTAGCTTTAAATGTTGCTTGAGTAGCACTATCTACAGTCGCACTTACATTAGAAGCTGTACCAACTGGCTCACCTGGTGTAATACTTTTAATATGGACATCCCATGTTGATGTAATATTAGCATTACCATTAATTGTAAGTTGTTGAGCAAATGCTGCATAACCTACACCCATTATTAATACTACAGCAAGCAATGCTCCTATTAAAATATTTTTATTTCTTGATTCATGTCTTTCGTTCATAATTTCTTCCTTTCTTTTTATTATATTTGGCAAGTACACTTCCCTACCATTAATTATAGAATAGCACAATTAAATATAAAATTCAAGAGATATTTTTTATTTTAACGGCACTCTAAATCACTTTCATTTATTTTATTATTTAATTTAATCCAATCTTTCTTTAAATTAAATTTATTTAATTCCTCTTTACTCATTTTCGCAACATCAAAATTATATCGAACTACATATTCAGCATCCTCGTCTTTAATAATCTGAATTTTAATATTTTCAGATTTAGCTAAATTATTATTATAAGAAGTCGCGCTCTCCTTAATCAATTCTAATTCACTAGAATCATCACTCTTATATTTATTAGTAACAATTACATTTAAAACTTCATCAGTATTTGTATATACAAACTTTACATTTTGGGTATATTTAGTGTTTTCTGAATTTACTTTCTGTGAGCACTCTTTTTCAAATACTTCAGTACTATCACAACCAGTTAATAAAAATAAAAGACTTAATAAAATTAATTTCCTCATACATTTGCCTCTGGTTTTAATAATGATAAAGAAACTTTATTTTTATCTAAATGAATTTCATCAACATAACAATCAACAATATCACCTACATTAACCACTTCCATCGGATGCTTAATAAACTTTGTTGTTAACTTAGAGATATGCGCCAAACCATCATTTTTAAGTCCAATATCGATAAAAGCGCCGAATGGCGTAACATTACGAACAGTACCTTGTAATTTCATACCCACTTTTAAATCTTCTAAATGTAATATATCACTTTTTAATATCGGCGCATCCATTTCATCACGTGGATCACGATTAGGTTTTTTTAAAGATTTAATAATATCTTCTAAAGTATATATATCAGTTCCTAGTTTTTCCGCATATTCTTTAATATTAATATCAAATTTCATCTTATCTGTTCCAATATCACTTAAAGAAAGATTTAAACTATCTAAAAGTTTTAAAGTAACCGCATAACTTTCTGGATGAATATCTGTACTATCTAAAACATTATCGCCATCAGTAATCCTTAAAAAACCAACTGCTTGAGTATAGGTTTTCGGACTAAGTAATTTACTAATAATATCTCTGCCCATAATTTTTCCATGTTCATCACGATACTTAACTAACTTCTCAATATTAGATTTTGTAAGACCAGAAACATATTTTAGCAAAGACTTACTAGCCGTATTAATATTAACGCCAACACTATTAACAGCCTTACTAACTACAAAATCTAAAGATGTTTTTAATTTTTTATCAGGAATATCGTGTTGGTATAGGCCAACGCCAATACTTTCAGGATCAATTTTAACAAGTTCAGAAAGAGGATCTTGCAATCTCCTGGCAATACTAATTGCACTACGTTCTTCAACATGTAAACTTGGAAATTCATTAATCGCTAATTTACTAGCCGAATAAACAGACGCCCCGGCTTCACTTACTATAATATATTTAGTATCTAAATTAAACTCTTTAATTACATCGGAAACAAAAGCTTCACTTTCTCTTGAAGCGGTTCCATTACCAATGGCAATAATGTCAATATGGTACTTATTAATTAACTCTAATAAGGTTTTCTTACTTCCTTCTACATCTTTTTTTGGTTCATGTGGATAAATGACTTTAATGTCTAACATTTTTCCTGTGGGGTCAACAACTGCTAATTTGCACCCTGTTCTATAAGCTGGATCAAATCCTAAAACCATTTTCTCTTTCATTGGCGGTTGCATTAGCAGTTTTTCTAAATTTTTACCAAAATTATCTGTCGCTTCATCTTCTGCTTTTAAAGTAAGTTCACTTCTAATTTCTCTTTCTACTGAAGGCGCAATTAATCTTTTATAACTATCTTTTATTGCATCTTTAATTATATAATTATATGGACCTTCTTTTTTTATATTTTTTTCTTCTAAATATTTTATTATACGTTCTTTATCTACATCTATCGAAACCGTAATAATTTTTTCCTTTTCCGCTCTATTAATTGCAAGAACTCGGTAACCTTTAGAATATTTAACTTTTTCTGTGAAATCATAATACATTTCATAAACTTTATTTTCATCTTCGACATTTTTCTTCTTTTTACAAGTAATAATTCCTGTATTAAAGGTATAATTTCTTATCCATTTACGATAGTAAGCATTATCACTAATCCACTCCGCAATAATATAGCTAGCGCCAAGTAAAGCATCATCTTTAGTTTTAACATTTTCACTTAAATAAGGTTTTACAAGTTCGGCTAACGATTTACTTGTGTAAGCCATTATTTGTTTAGCTAAAGGTTCAAGTCCATTTTTAATAGCTTCAGTAGCTTTAGTTTTTTTCTTTTCTTTAAATGGTCTATATAAATCCTCTACTTCAACAAGCTTGCTAGCTTTCATTATTTGCTCTTTTAATTCTGGTGTTAATAAACCTTTTTCATCAATTAAGCGAATAACATCTTCTTTTCTTTTTAAAAGATTAACTTCATACATATAAACTTCATTAATTTTTCTTATTTGTTCCTCATCTAAATTACCAGTAACTTCTTTACGGTACCTAGAAATAAAAGGAATAGTATTTCCTTCTTCTAATAACTTTAAAGTTTTTTCTACTTGCACTGTTTTAACTTTTAATTCTTCACTTATGTTTTTAATAATTTCTGTATTCATAAACATATCCTTTCAATATTCTAACAATATAATCATATCATAAAGAAAAAATAGCCGCAAGACTATTTATTTAAGTATTTTTTACCAACACGAACCTCAGAAAGAGAGGCTTTATCAATAACTTTAAAACCATATTTTTCTTTTAATTCATCTACCGTTTTTTCTAAAGCTTTATTATCATCTCTATTTTCAATATCCTCAAACAAAGACACTTGATGCACAGAAGTATCCACTAAATAATCTAAACGAACACCAATTAATCTCACTCCATCATTAACATCCATTTCACCTAAAATTTCTTTGGTAACCTTAAATACTTCTTCAGTCAAATTAGTTGCATTAACCAATTTTTTCTGATGACTAGTTCTTTTAAAATATTTATCTTTTAAAGTTACGACAATTACATATGCATATTTTTCTTGTTTACGTAATCTTAAAGTTACATTTTCCGATAAAGCCAGTAAATAAGGATATAACTCTTCTTTGTGATAAATATTATGATTTAAGGTTGTTTCATTACCAATACCCTTAGGGTCTTCTTTTTCATTATTTACAAAATCACTACCAATTCCATTAGCTGAGGCAATCATATCATGCGCCATATTTTTAAAATATTTATATAATTCATTTTCATTATAATTAGCTAAATCACCAATAGTTTTAACTCCTAAATTACTTAATTTCTCGCTAGTTCTTTTACCAATACCAAATAATTCATTAACAGGAAGAGGCCACATTTTTTCGTGAACTTCTTCTTTAAAAATAGTGTGAACCTTATCAGGCTTTGATAAATCAGAAGCCATTTTCGCACATATTTTATTGTTTGCTACCCCAACATTCACCGTAAAACCTAATTTTTCTTTAATTTCTTTTTTTATTTTATAAGCAAACTCTATTTCATCACCATATAAATGTTTAACTGGAGTATAGTCAACAAAACATTCATCAATACTCATTTTTTCAATATCTGGAGTATATTCACTAATTAAATTAAACATACTATCACTCATTTGTTTATACCAATTATAATTAGGAGGATACACTTTTAAACCAGGACATTTTTTACGTGCCGAATAAATAGTTTCCGCCGTAACGACCCCTTTTTTCTTTGCTGGTGTCGATTTTGCGAGAACAATACCACGCCTGGCTTTTTCATCACCACCAATAACCGCATAAGTATTACGAATATCCGTTTTATAACCTTCTTTTAAAAGCAAAACCGCTAGCCACGATAAAAAAGCATTATTAACATCTATATGCATAATTATTTTTGCCATAATATCACCTAATAATATTATAACACGAACGGTTGTTTTTAAAGTTTAAAATTTAAAAACTTTTATTTTTTCATCAAAATAAAAAGGGTTTTTCTTTTTTATGTCATAAGATATATTACAGAGGTATAAATGTTAAAATAAAAAGTCATAAATATGTTAAAGTTAAAAAGTCATAACTTTAGTAGATATTTATGATTTTTTGATATACTTATATTATCTCATAATAGAAGGAGCTGATAAAAAAATGAGAA
>CALVRP010000092.1 GCA_944358665.1 uncultured Bacilli bacterium | reverse complement strand
TTTATTATTAATTTACTAATCACCTTTGGTTTTTCTTCTTGGAACGCTGAAGGTTTTGACCAACCTTTTTCCTGGGCTATTACTCTTGCTTTATAATTTGTTTCAGCGTATTTTATGATTTTTTCCTTATTTTTATAAAGCCAGTGACCTATTGTACCAGAACCATCGCTAAATTTATTTGGATTACGGAAAGTAGGCAAATTACCAGTTTCTTCATAAATCTCATATATTTCATTTATCTTTTCTTCATCGGTTAATTTTAACCAACCATTTGCCTGGGCTATTACTCTTGCTTTATAATTTGTTGCGGCGTATTTTATGATTTTTTTCTTATTTTTATAAAGCCAGTAGCCTATTGCATCTGAATTATCGCTAAATTTTTCCGGGTCATCCATATTAGGCAATTCACCGGTGGCTTCATAAATTTTAAATATTTCAGCTATTTTTTCTTCATCAGTAAGTTCATTTATTATTTGCATTATTTCTTTAGCTAGTTCATTTGTATCTTTTATATCGTTAATTTTGTTTTTGTACTTTTTCCACCATTTACCTACTAGAGAATTATCTGTAAATTTGATTTCTTCAGCTAAAATCTCAGAAATTGTATATTTCTTAATATATTCTAAAAACTCGGCCATCTTTTCTTTAAACGATAATTTTCTGTTAGCCATATAAAAGTCTGTGACTTTTTTAGCATTTTCATTAATATCATATATTTCAAGGATTTCATTTTTATGATTATGCCACCAACATCCAATTTTAGTACCATCAGTAAATTCAGCTTTTTGGTCTCTTTTAGTTGGTATATAACCGTATTTTTCAATAAAGTCTAAAAGTTCAGCTATTTTTTTTTCTAATGATGGTAGTTGTGAATTTACTACATCCATAATTTGCCGGGCTAATTCATCTTCGTATTGTGATTGTGATATCATTTTTTTATTACCCCGCCACCATTCATACATTTGAGTGCCATCGCTAAACAGCGCACCATCTTTTTGCGTTGGAACAGAATTTTCTTTAATATATGCTAAAAATCTTTGCTTTTTTTCTTTTTTACTTAACCTTCTTTTTTTGTTGTAAATTTCAATAATTTGTTTAGCAATTTCACTTTCTGCTTGTAAATTATATATTATTTTTTTATTATCACTCCACCAATACCCCATTTTTGTGCCATCTGAAAAGCAAGCAGGAGAATCATCAGTTGGGATTTCATTTTTTTTAATATATTCCAAAAACTCTTTCATTTTTTCTTCAAAGGTTAATTTTTCTAAAAAATAATTTGGCTCTTTTTTTAATATTATAACAACTATTTCTTTAGCCACTTTATTTTCTTCTTGCATTTCATAAACTTTTTTCTTATTAACATTCCACCAACTTCCCATTGGAACGTTATCATTAAATGTTACTGTTTTATTAGTCTTTGAGGGAATTGGGTTATTTCTTATATATTCCAAAAATTCTTTCATTTTTTCTTCAAAGGTTAATTTAAAATTAAGCCTTGCTTTTACATTATCTAACTCTTCTACAATATTTATAATTTCATCATCTATTCCGAAAGTATAAAACAATTCTCTTTTGTCTTTTACAGATGTTTCGTTTTGATAATAATTTTCCTTTTCCGTGATTTTACGTTTGACTTCTTTATATAATTTTAATATTTTTCTAAAATTATCTTGAAGATCTATTACTAATGGTGATTCTATAATACTTTCATCATTGTCATCTTTTTTCTTAACAGCTAAGGCTCTTCCTAATTGTTGGTAAAATATTATATCTGACTCTGTATTTCTTCCCATTATTACTCCATCAATATCAGGAACATGAATACCTTCATTATACATATTAATAGCAAACATTATTCTTAATTTTCTTTTAGCATCCTTACCATCACTAGTAATATTGTGATAAAAATTATTTGACATAGTTTCATTTTCTTTGCTTGTATATTTTGAACTATGAACTGTATAAAATTCTATATTTTTTCTTTCTTCTTCGGTAAACATTTCTAAAAAATTATTTTGAATTTCTTTGATATCGACGCCTTGCGGGCAAAAATAAATATATTTCCCATCTCTTTTTATATATTCATTTATTATATCTTGAACTGTTTTCTCTCCCATTGAAGCTATTTTTTTCTTTATATTTTTTAATACTTTTTTAAATTCTTCTTTTTCTTCTTTAGAAGAATTACCCTCTTTTACTTTTTCTTCTAACTCTCTGCATTCATCTTCTAAAAAAACTAAAGTGGCATGATAATTTGGAGCCGGTAATACTCCATCAGAAATAGCCTCTTCTAGTGGGTACTCACTTGCGATATTACCATTAAAGAACGTCTTTACAACATCTTGTTCATTGGCGGTACCTCTTTCTCTGACCCTAGTCGCACTCATACCAAATATTTTTATATTAGGGTGACTCTCTATTAAAACATCAATAGCTCTTGTCCACTCTGGCGCGCCAATATGATGAAACTCATCTGTTATTAATAAATCTGCTTCTAATGCTTTTAATTCTGCCTCACTTTT
Organism: uncultured Bacilli bacterium; assembly: GCA_944358665.1. Classification (GTDB taxonomy): domain Bacteria; phylum Bacillota_I; class Bacilli_A; order RF39; family UBA660; genus Coprosoma. The sequence continues at coordinate 32,125 of CALVRP010000092.1, read as the reverse complement.
AGTAATTAAAGCTTGATAATTAAGAAATTCTACATTATCAAAATATTTTCTATGAAATTCTATCCCTTTTTCTTTATTATCTCTTTCTATTTTATTAATATGTTCTTTTACTTGCTCTTTAATTCCGCTAAGTGGTGTTAAATAAATTATTTTTTTACCAGGATTATTTTTAATAAAATCATACATTACCTGAAGAGCAATAAAGGACTTACCAGTACCAGTTGCATGTACAATACAAGTTCTATCATTACTTTTTAAATTATTTTTTGCTTTTTCATAAGCTTTTGCGTTATGCCTATATAATCCTATTTCATTAGCCATATCAACCACCTGTTTCTTTTTTCATTGAATGCTATTTTATAATATTTTCTGATATTTTGCAAATTCAAACAAAAAACAGGGTTTAGCTACTATGCAATTTGAAATTATCCTAAATTATGATTTATCTATTTCTTCTAACAATAAATCAAAATCTGATTTATATAATTTGTCTTGTTTCACTCTATATCTTTCAAATTCAGTTAAAGCCTTATCACAAGCTATTTCATGAGATATTTTACCAGCATCTTTTAATATATCTCTATCATCAGACAATAAAAATTTATCGATTCTAGTAGCCCAATCTTCCATAGTCATAGGTATATGTCTTTTGGCTCTAGCTTCAGCCAAATCTAAAAAAGCTGTAACAATTAATTCTAGTTGTTCTAATTCATCTTTAGATAAATAGTTCTTAGCAATTATCACATCTGTTTCCAGTATTTTACCCTTTGGTGAGTTTTTCCAATTTGTAAGCCCCATATGCTCATTTTCAGCATTTGATCTATTATAAATAATTTCAGCAGCGGTTTGATGTGATACTGCATAGTGCATTTTGTTTTGTACTTTTTTAAAAAATTTAATTGTTGTCGGCGATTTTCTATCATAATCAATGCTAGTAGCATAAATATCGGTAATTTTTTGATAAAACCTTCTTTCAGATAACCTTATTTCTCTTATTTCTGCTAATAATAAATCATAATAATCTTCATCAAAGAATGTTCCGTTAGCCATTCTTCTTTTATCAATTATATATCCTTTTTTAGAAAATTCTTTTAATATATTTGTGGCCCATCTTCTAAACTGAATTGCCCTGTCCGAATTAACCCGATAACCAACAGAAATAACCATATCTAAATTATAATATTTTAATTTTCTTTCAATATTACGATTTCCTTCCTGTTGAACTAGTGCAAAAATTGCACTAGTTGACTGTTCATTCAATTCCAATTCAGAATATATATTTTTTATATGTTTTGTAATTACAGTACGATCAACATTATAGAGCTCGCCAATGGCTCTTTGAGTTAACCATAAATCTCCATTTTCAAATCTAACTTGGATTCCCTTATCATGAGTTTGTCTTTCAAAAATTAAAAATTCAGCACTACTACTTCTAATCATTAAATCTTTTGCCATACTAATTCATCATCTCCTTTTCTTAAATTAAACTATACAATATCTGATTTTTTAACTATTTTTAATTTAAATCTACATAACTCCTACTAAATAAAATTATATCACGTTTTGTTCTTTTTCAATATACTGACTAAACTTTTTATGAAGTTTACTATGTTGTTCATAAGAACACTTTTCGATGATATAATAAATAAAATATTAATGATTGTAATCAACAGTTTATCTTTCAAAAAAAACAGTGGGTTTACACTGTCTGCATAATATCTTTAATATAAATACTTTTTTTATCATCAAGTAAAGCTTCAATAACAATATTTTCTAATTTATCTTTAACTACTTTACTAACTTTTCTTGCGCCATACTCTTCATAATCAGTCAGATTAATTAATTCTTTTAAAACTTTAGAAGATACTTTAATATCTATCTTATCTTGATATTTATTTTTTAATTCTTTTATTTTATTATTTATAATTTTTTCAATATCTTCTTCTTTTAAACGATTAAACTCTATAATATTATCAACTCTATTCATAAAAGGAATCGAAAAGCTATCATTTAATTTTGTATTCAGCTGGTTATTTTTATTAAAACCAACATTAATAGTATCAAAACCCGCATTTGATGTCATAATTATAATAACATTATCAAATCGTACGGTTGTTCCTTTACTATCTTTGAGGCATCCTTCATCTAGAACACTTAAAAACAAGTTAATAATATTAGGGTGGGCTTTTTCAATTTCATCTAATATTAAGACTGAAAATGGTTTGTTTTTTATTTCCTCTAAAACATTATCCACATCATCATAGCCAACATATCCTGGAGGCGCTCCAATAATTTTACTCGCACTGTGAGCTTCTTTATATTCACTCATATCAAGTTTGATTATATTTCTTTTACCAGAAACTGCTTCGCCAAACAATTTCGCAAGTTCAGTTTTTCCAACACCAGATGGACCACAGAACATAAGAGAATAACATCTATCATTTAAACCTAATTTAATTTTTTTCGCTATGCTAGTTACTTCATGAATTGCTTCATCTTGACCGATAATACTTTTTTTAAATTTCTTTTCAATTTCTTTAATAACTTTTTTCTTTTCATTTAATAGTTCATAAACAGGAATACCGGTTTTAGCGCTAACTACTTTAGCTACATCTATTTTTGTAACTTTTTTACGATGCTCTTTATATAAAGTAAGTTCTATTTCATTTATTTTATTCATAATTTCAAATTCTTTATTTTTATATTCAGAAGCTTTATCAAAATCACTATCTAAAATATATTTCTTTTTACACGCGATGACTTCTTTTAATTTCTCATTATATAAACGATATTCTTTTAATTTTTTGCTTTCTTTAAGACTAACGCGCGCACATACTTCATCCAAAACATCAATTGATCTATCTGGCTCATTGCGATTATAAATATATTTTTCTGAAAGATTAATAATTAAATTAATAATCTCTTCATCAATAATTACTTTATGAAAACTTTCATATATATCTTTGAGGTTCATTAAAATATCTTTAACAGTTTCTTTATTAGGTTCTTCAATTACAACTTTTTGAAACCTTCTCTCTAAAGCGCTATCTTTTTCAATATATTTTTTATATTCACTTGTTGTAGTAGCTCCAATACACCTTAGTTTTCCTCTGGCTAAAGCGGGTTTGAAAATATTAGAAGCATCAATCGCTCCTTCGGCTCCACCGGCTCCAACTAAAGTATGAATTTCATCGATAAATAAAATAATATCGTCATTAGATTCTATTTCATCAATTATTTTTCGCATGCGTTCTTCAAATTCTCCGCGATATTTAGTTCCGGCAACCGATGTGGCCATATCTAAACTAATTATTTTTTTATCTCTTAAACTCACGGGAACATTTCCACTTACTATCATATTTGCTAGCTGTTCAACAATAGCGGTTTTTCCAACACCAGCCGGACCAATTAAAAGTGGATTATTCTTAGTTCTTCTAGATAGTATTTCAAGAACTCTTTTAATCTCTTTATCCCTACCTGTTACAGGATCTAATTTACCATTTAAAGCTTTTTTATTTAAATTTACCCCAAGTTCTTCTAGTAGTAACTTTTTATTAGTTTGATGAGTAATTAATTTGTAAGTAAATTCACTATATAAATCATCGACATCAACATCCATACCAATTAAAATTCTAATCGCAACTCCTTCCCCTTCTTCTAATAAAGAAGACATTAGATGACTAGTAGTTACGGTACCATTATTATTTTCTTTCGCATCTAATCCTGCTGTTTCTAAGATTCGTTTTAATAATGGAGTATATAAAAACCAAGGGCTAGGTTTTGAACCCTTACCTATCACTTTAATAATTTCTTTTTTTAAAGTTTGATAATCTACATCATATTTTTTTAACTTATCACTAATTTCCTTATCATTTTTCAAAAGAGAAAGCAAAAGATGCTCCGAAGAGATATAAGGATGATTTAATTCTTGCATTTCCTTTTTAGCATCAATTAATACCTTCCTTGCCTTTTCTTCATAATTTCCAAACATTATTAGCTCCTTTCTTTTATATTCTATGTATATAATGAGCAAATATTTTATGTTCTAATCAACAAATTATGCTAAAAGAAAATTTTTTTAACACGGTGTAATTTATATATAATGAATTTCTTCGTATAATAAAAAGTTCATATTTTCTCTTAAGATTTATATATGAACTTTTTTATTTGTATGAATATTTTTAATATTAATTGTTTTCAAAGTATCAACCATTAAGTTAAAATTAATAATTTCTAAATTTTCAATCGGATGACTTTCAAAAGTATTAATAATAGCTTTTTTATAGTATTTCATATGTCTAGAATGTTTTATTGTTTCTTTAGTTTTAAATATCTTTAAATTAGATACAGTTAAAACAACATTCCTTAAATCTGTAGTTTTTTTCGGCTTTGGCGGTTCCATCGGTTTCATTAAATCTGGCTTAACTGGCTTCGGTTTAACAGTTCTTTCTTGTGGCTTGGCCGGTTTAACTGATACTATATTTGGCATAGCACCAAGTTCTACAGGAGTAACTACTTTTTCTGGCTTAGCTTTAAAAATACTATCTTTTTCTTTTGTGAAATTATCTTTTTTCACTTTTTCTGGTTTTGTTTCAAATATATTCTCTTGTGCCTCAGGCAAATCTTTTTTCTTTTTTTCTTCGTCCAAAGCATCTTTTTTTGTTTTTTCTTTTAATGAAACATCTTTTAAACTAACTAATTTAGCTTGCAGAACTACCGGTCTTCCCTCCGTATGTTCTTTAATTTCATTACTTATTAATTGTTCATTATTAGTAACGGGCTTTTTATCCTCACTTAAAATATTATCTTTTTCTTCAATCATCTCTGTAATTCTATTGATTAAAGTGATAACACATACCGTTACTATTTGTAAAAGGAAAGCCCCCATCAATAATTGCATCAATGTTAAAACATCACTATTACTATATAAAGCATTTTCCTTATAAATGTTTACATCGTTAGATTGAATCGCAACCAAGACTAAACAAAATAATGTTTGAACAACTGCAAAACCCACAAAGTTAGTAATTCTAATAGCCTTAGGCATTTTTTTTCTAAAAACTGTAATTAAACATATAATCGCTGAAATAATAATTACAACAAATAAGGTAATAAAGTTTGGAAAATACAAAGTCATAAATATGCCATCAACAACATTATCGAAAAGTTCAAACAAAGTCGAACCTCCAATAAATAAGACAACCGCAATAACAATTATATATATTAATAAAATTATTTTTTTTATATCTTTCTCTTTCTTAGTTGTATCACGTTCTAAGAACATAATAATCATCGGAACAATCAAAATAATAAGAAAAAAGGGATGAGCAATTACATTGTTACCCAGGATTTGTAATTTTTCTAAAAATGAAAGTTCTTCCATAACTTCACCCCTAACTTCTCTTTATTAATATATCATATAAAACTATTTTTTGTCCACTTTAAGTTTCGGAATCTTTGCTTTTATTTTACTTAAAAAATCTTTACCAAAAATTTCAGCTAAAGTATTAGATTTATAAGCAACAAAGAAATAAATAATTACACCAATTATTCCATATAAAATTATATACAAAATTGAAATAAATCTTGACGGAGATACATTTGGAATAAATAAATTAATGATTGAAAGGCCTAAAACCATGATAGCTGTACATAAAATTACTTTGATAAAAGTTTTTATTGATTTAAAGTAATTTATACCGGTTTTGACTTTTACTCTATAAAGTAAGAATAAACTAGCACATGTATCAATAATAATGTTTAAGACAATTGTTGCGAAATATGCTTCTATACCGATATGATTAAATAAAGTCATAAATGGAACGTTTAAACATATTTTAACAATTAAAGAACCCACTAAAGCAATAATTGAATCTTTTGTATTATTTAAAGTTTGATTAGTATTAATCATAACCGTAAAAATAGATAGTGGAATTTGAGATAATATGAGTAAAGCAAAAATAGAAATATTTAATTCATCATAACCATAGAATACTGTCCAAACGCTACCAGCCATAAAACTAATACCAACAGAAAGTGGGATTGTTATTAACATTAAAACCTGAAGAGCCTCATTAATTTTACCATGTAGTTCTTTGAAGTTTTTAATGGCATAGGCACTTGCGATTGCAGGAATTAAACTTGTTATAATTCCCGTAGAAATAGCCATAACAATCATATTTAATTTAGAACCCCAAGTAGAAATAACACTAATAACATTTTCACTAATGGCTGTAGTATATCCAAGATCTACTAAACTTTTAACAACCGTAAAGACATCAACCATGGTAAAAGCTGACTGAAGAACAGAAATAACAACGAATGGTAATGCATAAAAAATAATTTTTTTTGCAATATCTTTAGGAGTAATTTTTGTTTCAACGGTTGTAGCCTTAACATCTCTTTTTAAAGATTTTTTGTTCTTTTTTATTTGCTTAGATACATAGAAATAAGCCGCAATAGCACCAACTGTGGCACCAAATACGGCAACGCCAACCGCCGTATTTAAAGATAAATGGAAAACTTTTAAAGCAAAGAATGAACCAGCTAAAATTACGATAACACGAACTACCTGCTCTAAAATATTAGCAACAGAAGAGGTTGTCATAATCTTATGCCCTTGTAAATACCCCTTAGATACACTTAAAAAAGGCACTACTAAAATAGCCGTAGAAATAACTCTAATAACCATTGTAACATCTTCAATACTATTTCCACCTTTAACATCACCAATTATTAAATAAGCAATTTGTGGAGCGAAAATAAATAAAGCTAAAAAAGACAATATTCCTAAAACCGTAATTATTTTAAGCCCAACCTTAAAAGTTCTTTCTTTAGTATTATAATATCCTTTAGCATTATATTCACTAATTACTTTACTCATAGCTACTGGAATACCACTAGTTGCAAGATTTAAAAACATATTATATATTGAATAAGCATAACTATATAAAGCTCCACCCTGAACACCAATAATAGCATAAAATGGAATTACATATAGTAAACCAATTATTTTACAAACGACTATTCCAAATGTTGAAATAGCAGCACCGGCTAAAAAACCTGTTTTTTTCAATTTAAATCACCCTACCTATAAACGATTAACGCTGAAAAACAATATATTTGTTCTTCTGAAAACACACTAACACTAACCGCATAATGAATATCTATGATTTCTGGATTTGCTTCAGTAATAAAACTGTTAATTGCATTTTCTAAATCTTTTTCATGTCCTTCATCAAAAACTTTTACTTTCATTATATCACCAATTTTATTTTATACAAAGAATATCGTGGAAAAAGTCAAAAAAAGGAATATAGACTTATACTCCTTTATGATTAGCGACTATAGAATTTACTGCCTTCACCAGGTAATTGTGTAAGCCATGTTCTTGGATCCATATGTGGTCCTCGGCTTAAGGTAAAGAAATCCTTTAAATAACGACCCTTAAATAATTTAAAGTCTAAATGTGAGCCCGTTGAACAACTATCATAACTTGGATTACCACCTTGTGTACCAATTTGTGTTGTGTAGTAAACGGTCTGGCCTACTGATACGGTTACTGTTTTTAAATGGTAGTAAACGGTTGTATAGTTTTGACCATTAACATTATGAAGAATATAGACAATATTTTTACCACATGATTGATTTCTTGAAATTGTTATTACGGTTCCTGTTGTTATTGCATATACAGGAGCACCTTCATAATTAGTTATATCAATAGCATTATGACTATTACCATAATAGTTTTGGGTTACTTTACCTTTTGTAAGTGGAATATAAAAGCCACTACTTCCACCACCCGTTACACTACCACCGGAAGACCCACCGGAGCTACCACCAGAAGAGCCACTACTAGAACCACCTCCAGTTGTTACTTGAGGCGGATTAATTCTTGCTTCACAAGTATCCATATCTTCATTTCCTCGGCAACCCATTTCTTTTAAAGCGTTAACATAATTCATAAGGTTATCATATTCAGCTTGATATGTTTGAACATTATCATTAAGTTCATCTATTTCAGCTGAAAGTTTGTTTACTAGTTCTTGCAATTCTTTATTTTTAGCCGATAAATCTTCTTGTTTTTGATCAAGTTCTTTCTGTTTAGCTTCCTGCTCTTTTACCGCATTATTATATTCTTCCATTAAATTATCATTATAATCAGAAAGTTGTTCAGCGACGGAAATACGATAAATAAAATCAGTAAAATCTTGGGCGCCAAAAATATATTCTAAATAACTAGAGTCCCCATTTGTTATTTGAACAAAAGACATAAGTTGTTTTATTTCGTCATCTTTTTTTGCAATTGAATCCTCAAGCTCTTTAATATCATTTTCTAAAGTTGTTATTTCGTTTTCTATACTATCAATTTCATTAGTGACTGTTTCTTTTTCAGCTAAAGCTTCTTCTTTTTCTTCTTCAGTCATTTGTTTTTTCTCAGTAGCAGCTCTTTCTTGATTTAATTTAGCTTCCGCTTGAGCAATATACTCATCTAATGTTTCGGCATTTGCGAATGCCGGAAAACATATAAATCCAAAAACAAATGTTAATACTAAATTTCTAACTTTATTTACCATCTAACCACCCACTTTCCTATTAATAGAATTATAACACATTTCACAAAGAAAGAAAAATTTTTAACAATCAATAAAAAAACTTTAGTGTCAACTAAAGTCAAGTATTATCTGTGGCTAAAATAAGAACCCGCAGATGGAGCTTGTGGAATTATTATCCTTGGATTTATACGTCCACTATTACTAGTAGTTAATCCTCTAAATAAATTTAAGTGAACATGACCACCATAAGCACAACCGCCAGACTCAGTATAACCAGTACCGGCTATTGTTCCTATTTGTGTATTGTAAGTAACTGTTTGTCCAACGCTAACAGAGACGCTGATTAGATGCCAATATGAAGTTGTATAAGCCACTCCATTAATACTGTGTAATATATATATAATATTATTTCCACAACTTGGATTTCTAGTTATAGCTACCACTCTTCCATCAGCAACTGGATAAACTGGGGTCCCCCAAACACCAGTAGCAAAATCAATACCCGTATGAAATTCACCTGTACGCTGACCATAATCACTAGTCAATGTTCCTCTAGCTAAAGGCATATAAGTTCCATAAGCATTGGGAGCAGTTGACGATAATCTTGCCTGACAGGCACTATATTCTTCATTACCACCACAGCCCATTTTCCGCATGTTATTTATTAAAGTTATTTGAGTTTTATATTCTTCATCTTTACTAAGCATACCATCTTGAAGCTCTTCGATTTCATTATTTAATCTAGCTTCTAAAACATTTAACTCTTGTTCTTTTTGAGTAAGCTCTGTTCTTTTGTTACTAAGCTCTTCCTGCTGTTGATCAAGCTTTTTAACTTCCTTATTATATTCTGTAATTAACTCATCATTATAATCAGCAAGTTGCTCAGCTACCGATACCCTATAAATAAAATCCGTAAAACTACTTGCGCCAAAAATATATTCAAGATAAGTAGAAGAGCCTTCAGATATTTGAACAAAGCGCATAATTTCTTTTATTTCTTCATCTTTTTTTTCAATACTTTTTTGAGTTTCCTCAATATCTTTTTCTATCTGTTCAACTTCTTTATTAATATTAGAAATTTCTTTCTGTACTTCATCTCTTTCTTTAACCGCCTCATCACGTTCAGCTTCTGTCATTTCTTTCTCTTTTTGAGCCTTAGCATAAGCATCACGATTTGCCTGGGCTTTCGCAAGCATCTCATTTAACGTTTCAGCGTTTACCGACAATGGTAAACATATAAAGATAAAAGTTAAACATAAGAAAAATTTATAAAGTATCTTCATCTTATCACTGCTCCTTTAATACTTTTATTGATCTTTTATAATTTGGCATATACTTTTCCACAGTATTCCAAAATTCTCTAGAGTGATCAAAATGAACAAAATGACTAAGTTCATGGATAATAACATAATCTATTTCATTTATATCATACCTAATTAATTTAGAATTTAAAGTGACAGAATCATCTCTCTTATTACAAACACCCCAGCGAGTTTTCATTTTTCTTGTTTTTAATTTTGGAAAAGGAATATCTTCATCAAACAAATTATAATTGTATTCTAATCTTTCTTTAAATACTGTTAACATTTGTTTTTTCACCCATTTTTCTAAAGCATCATTACTTGGCGTATATATTTTATAATCATCTATTTCTACCTTATCAAAACCAACTATTATTATATCATATTTTTCACCTAAATAGTAGAAGTCTTTTTCTCTTTCATATTTTCTTTTAACGTTTTCTAAGGCTTTTTCTAAATAACTTTTTTCACTATCAAGCATATTTTTTATTTGCCATTTTGATGTTAAAAAGTTTGTTGTTACATATATAGTCATGTCTTCTTTTATTTTGATATACGTATTCTTATTATTTTTCTTTTCAACAATTACGGGATATTTAACACCATTTATTTTATATTCAAAATCATACGACATATATTATCACCCATAACATTTTACCACAAAAAAAGAAAGTGTTAAACACCTTCTTATAGTAATGTTAATATACAACAAACTAATATGATAATTAGGAATATTAACAAGGCAAATTTCCAGATATATTTAAACCATTGTTTAAATGATACATCAAAGAAACTTAAACCAGCAATTAAAATTACACTAGTTGGGAATATTAACATACCAACGGCATACACTGATTGAATTAATAAGCCGGCAACTGAAAGTGCAGATGCATCGAAACTTGTTACATAAGATGACATACCAACTAATAAGTAGTATAAGTCATTATAGAAGAAGCTTCCATATAATGCAGTAATAGCAGTTGTCACAACATTAAAATCATCAGTTAAACCAAATGTTTTAGCAAACATTGTATCAACTAAAGTTCCTGTACCATTGTAAGATGCTTGGTAAAGAACATAAAGGATTACGCTTGCAAGTCCAGCATAAATAGCTGTTGGCATCATTTTCTTAACACCAGCGATAAATGCTTCTACAAATTCATTTAATTTTAAACGATAAATCCATGCTAATAAGATAGCAGCAATTATCATTAATACTGAGAATTCAGTATTACCCCAGTATCCCATTTGTGAAATACCGCTAAATAAATGTTCGAAAATTGCAAAATCGCCAATTTTAACGCCCATAACACTATCATAAATGTCGTTAAATACATTGATTTCAAAAGCATAATACCAGTTATACATGCCAATCATTCCAGCAATTAATAATAACGCTAAAATAACAACAAGTGGAACTACACTAACACCTTTTTTAGCATCAACTTTCTTAACTGATTTAGCCACGGCCATAGCCTTTGTTGATTTTTTTGATCCTTTCTTAGTTGTAGTAGCTTTCGCAGCTGAAGTCTTTTTAGTAGTGCCTTTCTTAGTAGTCGCTTTTTTAGTAGTAGTTTTTGTACTAGCTTTTTTAGGTTCTTCTTTTTCTACTTTTTTAGCTTTTGTTTCAGCTTTAGCAGGAGCAACTTTTTTATCGGTTCTCTTACTAAATTTTAAAACAAAGATAATTAAAGCAATAGTTATAATTACTAATAATACAATTTTAGCCACCATTTGGTTTGTCATATCTAAAGCTAATAAGTTTTTAGTATAACCTGAGATATTAAAACCAAGAGTTGAAGCTGCAGAACCTAGTAACATTGCGCCAACAGTAGAAGCAAGCGCTGTGATTTTATCATATCCAAACTTAAATAAAACCATTGCAGATAGTGGTACAAGTACAAATAAAGGTATAATTAATCCTGTTACTGATGATGCTACTATGTAGAAAATAACAGTAATGATTAAGAAAGCTTTTTCTTTACCTGTAAATTTACCAGATAATTTTTCTACTAATTTATCTAGTGCTCCTGTTTTTTCCATAACACCATATAGTCCACCAATTACTGCAAATACAATAATATATAAAGCGAAAACTAATAATGTTGAAATTGGAATACTAAATAAATCGAAAATACCAACTGCGTCAATGCCATTAGTGGTTAGTTCTCCATCAGAGTAAGTACCAACCGGAATAATCCAACTTAATATAACAAAAATTAAGAATGAAATTCCAATAGCTTTTAATAAATTCCTTTTCACTTTTTCTACCTCCCAGTGTCATTATATCAAAAATTCCTTATAATATAAAGTTTTTTTTAATAAAATCAATATTTTTCATAATGTTTTCACAAAATTTATAAATTTTTAAATAAAAATAATTTGTAGTATAATTCTAATTAGGTGATTTGATGAATAAGTTTATTTACTCTAATACTAATAAAAGATATCACACTTTAGACTATTTTTATAAAAATAAATTTGGCTCTAAAGTGAGCAAAATAAGTCTAAACGCAGGTTTTAGTTGTCCTAACATTGATGGCACGGTTGGAACTCGTGGCTGTATATACTGCTCAAAAAGTGGCAGCGGTGAATATGGTGGCAATCCTTTAGACAGTTTGACTATTCAATTTTATAAACAAAAAGAAATGATGGATAAAAAATGGCCAAATAGTAAATATATTGCCTACTTTCAAGCTCATACTAATACTTATGCTCCATTAAATATTTTAGAAGAAAAATACGAAGAAGTGTTAAAAATTGATAATGTGGTTGGAATTGCGATTGCAACCAGAAGTGATACGATTAGTGATAAATGTTTAGATTATTTAGAAAAACTAAATAAAAAAACTTTTGTCACTATTGAACTTGGTTTGCAGACAATTCATGAAAAAACAACTAAATTAATTAACAGATGTCATACTTTAGAAAATTTTGAAACAATGGTTAAAAAATTAAAAGAAAGAAATATTTTTACTGTCATTCATATTATTAATGGCTTACCTTATGAAACTAAAGAGATGATGATAGAAACGGTCAAATATTTAAATAAATTAAATATTGATGGTATTAAAATTCATATGCTAAGTGTCCTTAAAAATACGGCCCTAGCCAAAATGTATGAAAAAAATCCTTTTCCTTTACTTTCAGAAAAAGAATATGTAGACATTGTTTGCGATCAATTAGAATATTTAAATCCAAAAATTGTTATTCAAAGACTTACTGGCGATCCTGATAAAACTGATTTAATTGCGCCTTTATGGCTTCCAAAAAAAACTATTGTTTTAAATGATATTGACAAAGAAATGGTAAGAAGGAATTCTTATCAAGGAATAAAAATTCATTAAAAAGCACGGCCTACCAATGAGACGGGAAATTAGATAGGCCGTGTTTTTTAAAATCTTGCTTTATATAAAAAGTTTTTAGTATTGGCTATTTTAAAATAACCATTATAACTTGCTTTTACTTGCTTATAATTATTAACATTTTTCTTTTTCATTTTTTTTAGTTTTCTTTTTACTCTTTTTTTGGTTTGATTATTTATTAGAATAATTAATTTTTTACCTTTTAATTTAAATTTATAACCCAAAAAATTTAAACCTTTATCTAAGTCATATATTTGAGTTTTTTTATTTAATTTTAAATCTAACTCTTCTATTTTTTCTTTTATTTTATCCTTACAATATTTTAAATATTCTTTATCACGATGCAGTAAAATAAAATCATCCATATATCTTATATAATATTTTATTTTTAATTTTTCTTTTATATAATGATCAAGCTCATTTAAATAATATATAGCTAAAATTTGACTTGTTTCATTACCTATAGGTAACCCAGTTCCTTTTTTATAGCGCGGTAAACTATGCAGTTCTTTTATTTTTATTTTTATTTCTAAATCAGAAATTTGTTTTTCCTTCAAATGGAAAATTTCTTTTTCAATTAATCTATCTATTTGCTTATTTATATAGTCATAATTGGTACTACTAATAATTTCAATAATTATTTTTTGCAAATCTTTATCAGGAATATCTTTTTGTAATTTCTTTATTAGAATATCATGATTTATATTATAAAAGTATTTACTAATATCACATTTTAAAACATAAATTTTATCATAGTTTTGTTTTAATTTATTTATATATTTTTTCAAATAATTAATACCAGCCTTACTTCCTTTATACTTTCTAGTTGCGACATTCATGTTTATTAACTTAGGTATTAAAGATGGCAAAAGAACGTATTTACTAATTAAATGATTGACAATTTTATCAAATATACATTCACTCATAATTATCCGATACTTTGGCTCTTTTATTAAAAACGTGCTGTAATGACTATGTTTATACTTTTTTTCTTTTAACAAACATAGAATTTTTGTTATATTACAAGAAAAAGCTAATTCAAATTTAACTAACTTTGCCTTGTGACAAGTATTTGAACAAATATTTTTATAAACTTCGATAATTTTATCTATGGATAAAATATCATTATACTCTACTCTCATTATTTTAAAGATATACTTTCTAAAATATAATCACCATTTGTATTTGTGTAAGTATATACTTCCATCGTACCTTTATCTAAAATTTCATTTAAATTTTCTTCATCATACTCACCTAATAATTCATCATCTAAATTATAAACAGTACCATTTTGAATATATGCGACAGCAATATTTAAAATCAGCTGATTTTCATTAGTTGTGTACCCATATAATTTAGACACATATTTTTTATCACCACAATTATACTTTTCCCTAGTAATTTTATCATTATTTAAATTGTAAACATAACCATCATATACATAATTTTTAATTTGTTTAGGTATCTTTACATCACCTAATATTTTTTTTGCACTCTTATTAAAGTCATTTAAACTTATATTATCTGTTAGCAATTTATCCTTGTTCATTTGACCGAAAATTAAATAAAGCAATACTTCATCATTCATTTTTTGTGTACTTACCTTTTCATTTATATCTATATTAACGCATTCATTTGGTTCTACTGCTTTATATAAATCTTCAGCTACATCGTGTTTTACTATACTATTTATGGCAAGATCATTAGAATTCTTATTTACAAAATATATTATGATACCTAAAATAATTAACGCGATAATTATAATGATTATTATCTTTTTTTTAGACACTTACTTCACCGTCTTTCTTTTTTAAACCAAAAGCCATCTTTCTTATTTGAATTAAAAAACGACTAACAACTTCGAATTGATGACGACTTATTACTTTTTTATCATATGAAGTTCTCGTATAAAAATCTAACATTGATAATTTTACTAGTAAATCTTTTAAATATTTTTCTTTAATACGAATACTGTCATTAATGTTAAAAGCGAAGATATTTTCAATTGCTGCGTAGCATGTTTTTTCTATATTATTTTTAAGAACAACTTCTTTTTTGGGGAAATTTACGAGTAATTTATTTATATAATTAATAGTTTTATAAGTACTATTTAAAATTTTAAAATTATAATTCATCTATATATTCCTTTATTTGTTTATAATTATCAAAATTCTCAGCTACTTTATCTTTTATTTTATTTAATAAATTGGCGCACATATTATCGATTATTAAATTTTCATTAGCCTTTTGCAAATATATATAATAATTATTATTTTGTTTTAAATTTTCTTTTTCTTGGGCAACTATATAACTTATTTCTTTTTCATTTAACTTATTTTCCACCGTTTTTAAAGCACTTAAAGGAAAACCTACTTTACCATTTATCTTTTTATAGTGTAAGAGATAATTTAATATTAGGGCATCATTATTATAAGTTATATAAAAGTTACCACTTTTCATTAAAACTATTACGTCTAAATACTGTTCTTTTAAACTGTTATAAATATCTATTAATTTCATAAATTTCCTCCAAAATAGTATTTTAATTATGGTGTGTGGCTAGAAACCTCTTAACATTTCTACCACCAATATAGCTGTAGTTATATAAATATTATAAATAGTCATATAACGTCTATATTATCTTTTTAGGCAGGACCAAGGAATTAATCTTGTTTCCAATCTAAATTTATAGATTATTGCCTGCAGCAACTACTTCCTCCCGTTATTAGCCGTAGCCTTGTAACATCTCGGTTCATTAGCAAATAATCACTAATTGTAGTAGGAAATTGGGCGCACGCCGTACGCATTCGAGGTGTTGTTGTTGTTCAGCGCTCCTGAGGAGTTGACGTTCATCTCGTTAGCGTTAAACCAGTTGTTGAAGTTCGACGGCGACATAACACACACGCACTTATGAGACTAATCCCTATGCCGGTCAAAAATGAAGAGTCATTTTTGACTATTATATATCATTATTAAGTTTTTTAATGTTGTTTCTTACGAAACAACAAATGGGTCTTCCATGGTTCCAGATCCAGTTACCGTCAGATTATCAGCATTTAGGTTGATAACTGGGCGCACGCCGTACGCATTCGAGGTGCCGTTGCTGCCCAGCGCTCCTGAGGAGTCGACGAGCATCTCGAGAGCGTTAAACCAGTTGCTGAAGTACGACGGCGACATGGTCCAGTATGTAGTTCCGGTGTATAAATAATATAACGAATTTACCATACCAGTCATTCCGCCAGCTATGTTTACTTCATCAGCAGTAATTAATCCAACTGGGTATGTTAATTTTTTATTGCCCCGGTTAACACTAAAGCTATCATTCGTTTCACACATTAACGTTGGATCTAACTTTCCTTGTGATGCCCAGTTCCAGAATCTTTCATATCCATAGATTGTTGGTGTTATTCCATAACCAGTATTGGTATATGTTCCACTATTTTTGCTTGATTTATTTCGGTTATTACAGAATACTGCATCTTTAGAGATTTTATCATCGAGATTACTTAAGTTACTACTATACCAACTATCTAAGTATGTTTTCATTGTACTATCAGTGACATTGGCATGCGCTCCTTCTAATGATGTTGAACCGTAACCTCTTGCACTTACAACCATTGAAGTACTTGAAGCATATCTTGTAGTATAGAATAATCTTTGGCATGAGGCCGTACTAGATGTACTAAAGCATGTATAATATCCTACTTGACTACTACTTAAAGTTCCATTGTGTAAATCTCCGGATAATGTATAACTTCTTGTGCTTTCATTAAAAGTATAATCCGTACCATAGTAATACCTTGCTGAGCTGGATAATCCAGTATAGGTAAAGGTTACAGACCCACTATCTGTTTGCTCAAAATTATTGACATCGCCATACATATAACCAACATAGGCATTATCATTGATATATGAATTAAAAGCTTTAGTTGTTACTTGTCTATTACTGCTTGCCTCTCCATTAGCATGAGCACTTGTTCCATCATATATCATTCGAACTGAGCCATCACCATTTACTCTTATTATTCGCCAGTACATATTATTAAATTTTACGTAGTTTCCACCAACTGAGCCACGGTAATAATAGGTAGTTCCATCATTATCTTCTCCGGCATACATTCCTACTCCACTTGTATCATAACTTGCTGGAGTTTGGGTGTAGTTATATTTTGTTATTGTATACGTGATTTGACCAGTGGAAGAGTTTGTTGATGTGGTTACTCCAGTTATTTTATATAATGTCGAACAACTTGTAGCTGTTGATATACAAGTATAATAATCTCCACTACTATAATCTATTGAAGATGGATCGACATAACTATAATCTCTTAATGTATATATTCCTGTAGTCGCATTAAAACTATAATTTGTTCCTATATTATCATAATATGTATGTGATGTTGTCGATGTTGTTGTTCCGTGTAATTCATTATAAACAATGCTTGGACTGGTTGTATTAAAATTAGGTGTCCCTTTAGCTTCTATAGTGGATTTTGCAAGTTCTATATCAGTTTCATTTCCAGCTTCGGTAGCTATGATACAGTCTCCTAAATCAGTTATGTCATTATGTTCACAGAAGGCTGCATATCTTATAGTAGTTGACTTAGCCTCTATCTCCGAGATATTTCCGGCTTTATCCTTAACATAAGCAGTTACTAAATAATCTCCTTCATCTAGTGATGTAAAAGTGTAATTTGGATTATCACTTTCTATATAACTATTTCCACTATCTTTACTGAAATAATATTTAGCTATTCCACTTTCATTGTCACTAGATTCTAACTCTATTGTCATGGTATCATCATCTGGAGTTACAGTCATATTTGATATTGTTGGAACTTCTCCATCTACTTTATAACTATCTGTGCATTTTGTAGTACTTTCATTACCAACATTATCAGTAGCCTTTACGCATACTTTACTTGCATCTTTATTACTTTCAAGTTGTACTGTTCCTTTATTATTTGTAAGTTCTAACTTTTTATTTGGAGTACATGTGTCTTCTGTAGTTGTACAATATAAGGCTTCTTTTATACTATCATTATCTGATGCTTCTACATTTATATCTAAGCCTTTATACCAATCATTTTCTCCTTCTACATTATCACCAATAGATAGTTTAATCTCTGGTGGGATTCTCTCTTCAAAAATGGCATATAATGTTATATCACTTGTTCCCATTGTTAATGAAGTTAATCCTTCTGAGGCCCCTTGATTTGTATTCCAGCCTATAAATTCATAATTAGTTTTAGTAGCTGTATAGTTTAGATTAATACTTTCGCCTTCAGTTATATATTCATTCTCGGCAGTTGTACTTTCTCCGCCATTAGTAGTGTAATCATAAGTTACTAAATAATCATTTGTTGGAACTATTGTTCCTTCACTATTTTGAACAAATCCTAAATCTACTGTTGTCTCTCCGCTAGTTCCGGATGCGTCTCCTTCGTAATTACTATTGTATTCTATTCTTACTGTTAAAGTAGCACTCTCTCCTTTATAAAGAGGCTGACCTTTTATTAAACCTGATGATGTTATTTTAACCGCTTCATTATTACTATTAGTTATTCCTAAAGTATCTAATTTCGCATCAAAAGTTCCGGCGTTTTCAACTATAACCTCATACTCTACATAATCACCTTTACTATATAAGTTGGCTTCTAAATTAGCTGTTAAATCAGTATAAGTATTTTTAACATTCTCACCAGAACCACCAATGTCACTTACTTCGGCACTTATTATTTTAATATTCCACTCACTACTTATTTCGGTATTTCCTTTAATATCTAACTGGGTTTGAAAAGCTGCATAACCCACTCCCATTAGACATAATATAACAGCACTAACCATTATTATTATTTTATTTCTTTTGCGCTCCCGCCTCATAAAATCACCTCTTATTTTTATGGTATTGTGAAAGGTTATATACTTTCTAGTACATTTTTATTTTTATTAAAAAAAATTTAAAAAAAAAAAAAAAAAAAAAACAAGTAATATTTTTGATAAATCATTTTATTTGACAACATTTTAATATAAATATAAAATTAAGTTGGTGATACCTATGATTAAAATAAATATTGAAGAACTGCTTAAAAAAAATAAAAAAAGTAAATACTGGCTAAGGCAAAAGATGAATATTACCTCTAGAAATTTAAATAAAATTATTCGCGGAGAAACCACTTCTATTTCCTTTAAATATATTGAAGAATTTTGTTACTATTTAAACTGTAATCCAGGAGAATTAATAACTATTGAAAAAAGTAAAGATGAAAATTGAATCTTTACTTTTTATTTTAAAAAATTAAATTATATATAGTTGTAACCAAGAAACAGATTGTTATTCCGACTACTGTTGGAATTAAAAATGCAAGTATGGTCCACTTTAAACTGCCGGTTTCTTTTTTTATAGTTAGAAGAGTTGTTAAACAAGGCCAATGCATAAGCGAAAATAGCATAACACAGATAGCTGTTAATGGTGTCCATCCATTTTGAATAAATAAATCTTTTAAAGCTGTTAAGTCATTCATGTCTGTTAAGTAACCTAAAGACATATATCCCATGATAATAATTGGAATAACTATTTCATTAGCTGGAATCGCGAGAATAAAAGCCATTAAAATCACACCATCTAAACCAATTAAATTAGCAAATGGATCTAAAGCATTGGCACATATTTGTAAAATACTTTCACTTTCTATACTAATATTAGCCATAAGCCAGATAACGAGGCCTGCTGGTGCACTAGCACATATAGCTCTTTTTAAAACAAAAATAGTTCTATCAAATATGGAACGAACAATCACTTTCGTTATTTGTGGCCTTCTGTAAGCCGGAAGCTCTAAAGTAAAAGATGAAGGAACACCTTTTAAAAGCGTTTTTGATAATATTTTAGTAACAAGAAAGGTTACCATTATTCCAATTACTATAAATAAGGTAAGAACTAAAGAACTAGTAAAACTGTTTCCACCAGCTATTAAAAACATTGTAATCATAGTTATAAGTAATGGGAACCTACCATTACAAGGTACAAAAACATTAGTTAAAATAGCCATTAATCTTTCTCTTGGCGAATCTATTATTCTCGCACCTGTAACACCTACCGCATTACACCCAAACCCCATAGCCATAGTTAATGCTTGTTTTCCGCAAGAGGCACATTTTTTAAATGCTTTATCTAGACAAAAAGCGATTCTAGGTAAATACCCTAAATCTTCTAATAAAGTAAATAAAGGAAAAAATATAGCCATTGGGGGTAACATCACTGATATAACCCAAGCTAAAACCCGGTAAACACCATAAACTAACATATTATTTACACTATCTGGAATATGTAAATAAGTTAAAATATTAGTTAAATCATCTTCAATACTGAAGAATAAATCATATAAAATTTGTGATGGTGCATTAGCGCCAGTAATAGTTATCCAAAAAATAAATAAAAGCAATAGTAGCATAATTGGAATACTAAAAATTTTATGGGTTACTACTTTATCAATTAGCCGATCTCTTTTCTGATAATCTTTTTTTTCAAACGTAACCACTTTGCTTGCTATAGCGCTGGCTTGCGCAACTATCTCCTCAGTAATCAAAGTTTCAATGTCTTCGTTTTTTATTCCCTTTTTATAAAGTTTATTTTTTACTTCCGACAATTTATTTAAAAAGATTTTATCATTATATAACTTTTGATAATTTCCAACTGTACTTTTTTTATTAGTTAGTAAATTTAAACAAACAACATCTTTATTTAACTCATTGTTGTCAATAAATATTTCAAGTTCTTCTATAGCTTCTTTTAAATATTCATTATATTTTATCTGAAAATAACTATTTTCATTTTTAACGACTTTACTTAAGTTTTCCATAATCTCTTCAAGACCCTTACCACTTCTAGCTGTTGCTGGAACAACTGGTACTTTTAAAATTTCTGAAAGTCTATTAAGATCAATATTAATCTTTTTCTTTTTAGCCTCATCCATTAAATTAATACAAACAACAACTTTATTCGTTATTTCTAAAATCTGCATAACTAAATTTAGATTTCTTTCTAAACAAACGGCATCACAAACAATAATTAAAGCATCATAATCACCGTTATAAATAAAATCTCTAGTTACTTCTTCTTCTTTAGAATGAGCCATTAAGGAATATGTTCCTGGTAAATCTTCAATCAAATAATTGATTCCTTTATATTTTTTATATCCACTAGCCTTAGTAACCGTTTTACCGGGCCAATTACCAGTGTGTTGGTGCAACCCGGTCAAGGCATTAAAAATGGTACTTTTACCAACATTTGGGTTTCCTACTAAACCAATTTTCATTAAATTTCCTCCACCATTATTTTCTTTGTATCATTTTTTCTTATAGCCACTACAGCTCCTTTAATTTGATATGCCACCATATCACCGCCTGGGCTTATTAATACTGGTTTAACAATACTGCCTTTTACTAGACCAATGTCCAAAAGTCTTCTCCTTATATTTTGAGAAGCTTCAGTTTTAATAACTTTGCCAGCCTCTCCAAGCTTTAAATCATTTAATGATTTCATCTGATCACCCCATGCCCTCACTTTAGTATATGAAATAGATTATTTTTGGGCATAAAAAAAGAATTAAATAAAACTTAATTTATTGTAATTCTTTTAACCATTATTTTCTTTTAAAGCAAGTATTTCTTTTTCTGTAAGTCCTGTAACTTTCATAATATCCTCAATATTCATGTTTAAACCAAGCATGTTTCTAGCCACCGTCAAAATACCTTCAGTTTTTCCTTCAATCATTCCTTCGGCTTTTCCTTTTTCTTCAGCTTCATAAATTAATGTGTTTTTTAATCTTTCATTGTCTTCTTCAGCACTCAAAAATTCGGTAAATTCAATATCGGTATTTAACTTATTAACTTCTTTTTCAAACCTCTCCATATATTCATCACCTTTACAATATTTTTCTAGATCTTTTTGTTCAAAATCTAAGGCTGCAATATAATTATATTTCTTGTTCCCATTGTAGCACATTTCTTTTATTTTATCTAGATTATATTCATAGGATATTAAATTTTTCACCTTTACTTTTCCTGTCTTTAAATTTCCATATTGACACTCATCTATTACTGGTGCATCTTTAGGAAGGCCACTTGTAAAATTGATTTGTATAACATCTATTTTATTTGAATATTTATCTCCGGCTTTAAACACTTCAGTATACTTTTCAAATATATAAACACTATTTCGATAATCTAAAGAATTATAATAGCCACTATTTACTTCAATATTAATTAATTTATCTTTTGCTTTTACTAAAACATCTAAAGTTTTATTTTTCATATAGACATTCTTTTTTATTATTTCTGGGGCTTCTATACTTATTATTGATAGTTTTTGATTTAAACACCTTTCAAGTAATGTTTGTAGTAAATCTCTATTTTTTGGATTACAAAATATTGCCTTAAAAACCGCATCGTATTTTGCGGTATAAAATTTCTTTTTTATACTAAAACCTCCTTTATAATATTTTTCTAGTTATCTCTATAAATATTATAAGAAAAAAGTTTTTAAAACCCTTTTTAATTTATATATAAATTAAAAAAATAAGGAATTTTCCTTATTTAACTACAATATTAACTAACTTTTTAGGAATAACAATCACTTTAATGATTCCCTTACCTTCTATATGCTTTTTAACATTATCGTTTTTTAGTGCGATTTCTTCCATTTCTTCTTTACTAATATCACTAGAAACGGTTATTTTACCGCGAACTTTACCATTTACTTGAACAACTAATTCAAAAGTATTTTTTACCATTTTACTTTCGTCATACATTGGATATTTTTCATTATGAATACTCGGTGTATGACCTAATTTTTCCCACATTTCTTCAGTGAAATGCGGAGCAAAAGGCGCAAGAATAAGAATAAGTTGTTCTAAATAATGCTTAGGAATACTTAGTCCTTCGCTTTTCTTTTTGATTAGAATATTTAAATATTCCATAATTCTCGAAATTGAAGTATTAAATTGAAAATTATCTAAATCGTTTCTTATACATTTAATACTATTATTTAAAACATAATCGACATCATCATAACGTTCATCGGAATCATTACCATCAAATTCTTCAATTAAATTTAAAATACGTTTATAAAATCTATCAATTGATTTAATACCCTCTTCACTCCAAGGGCCACCATCGGTATAACTAAAAGCAAACATTAGATATGTCCTTAAAATATCACTGCCATATTTATCGACATAATCATCTGGAGAAATTGTATTGCCTTTTGATTTACTCATTTTGGCACCATTAGCATCTAAAATTAAACCTTGGTGAATAAGCGATGCAAAAGGTTCATCAAAATCTAGATAGCCCATATCACGAAGTGCTTTAGTAAAGAACCTTGAATAAATTAAATGCATACAAGAGTGTTCAGCTCCACCAATATATTTATCGACCGGAAGCATCTTATTTACTTTTTCTTTTGAAAAAGGCATTTCCTTGTTGAATGGATCAGCATATCTAAATTGATACCAAGAAGAACATACAAAGGTATCTAAAGTATCAACTTCTCTTTTGGCTTTTTTGCCACATTTTGGACAAGTACAATTAACAAATTCTTCACATTTAGCAAGAGGGCTTTCACCATCTGGTGTGAATTCTACATTATAAGGAAGCTCTACTGGAAGATCTTCTTCAGGAACTGGTACAACACCACAATCATCACAATAAATAATTGGAATTGGCGCTCCCCAATATCTTTGACGGCCTACAGACCAGTCTCTTAAACGGTAATTTACTTTTTTGTAACCATAGTTATTTTCTTCTAAAAATTCTATCATTTTATTAATAGCCTCTTCTTTACTACTAAATCCATCTAATATTGGAGAATTTACATATTTACCTTCTTCTATATAAGGAAGATCACAGCCTTCAATAACTCTAATAATTCGTAAATTAAATTTAGTAGCAAATTCAAAATCACGTTCATCATGAGCCGGAACAGCCATTACAGCACCAGTTCCATAGCTTGCTAATACATAATCAGAAATCCAAATTGGTACTTCTCTGCCATTTATTGGATTTATGGCATAAGCCCCCGTAAAAACACCTGTTTTTTCTTTTACTGTTGAAGTCCTATCAATCTCACTTAGTTTAGATGTTTCTTTTTTGTATTTTTCCACAGCATTTAAATTTTCTTCTTTAACGATTTTATCAACTAATGGATTTTCAGGGGCCAACACACAATAAGTACAACCGTACAAAGTATCACATCTAGTTGTGAAAACCTCAAAACTTTCTTCAGAATCTTTTATTTTAAATTTAATAATTGCGCCTTTACTACGACCAATCCAATTTTTTTGCGCAGTCTTAGTTTTCTCAGGCCAATCAATTTTATCTAAGTCATCAATTAACTGATCCGCATAATCAGTAATTTTAAACAACCATTGTTTTAAATTCTTATGAATAACTTCACTACCACATCTTTCACAAATTCCGCCTTGAGCTTGTTCATTGGCTAAAACCGTATTACAAGATGGACACCAGTTAACAGGTGCTTCTTTTTGATAAGCAAGACCATGTTCATAAAGTTTTAAAAACATCCACTGCGTCCATTTATAATATTCAGGCCTACAGGTTACAACATCATTATGCCAATCAAAAGTACCACCAATGGCTTTAATTTGCTCAATCATATTTTTAATATTAGCTTCAGTACTATCTTTGGGATGAATCCCGGTTTTAATCGCGTAATTTTCAGCAGGAAGGCCAAACGCATCAAAGCCCATCGGTTGATAAACATTATAACCATTCATTCTTTTAAATCTTACCCAAGTATCAGGCACTGAATAATTATACCAATGTCCTAGATGTAATTTTGCTCCTGATGGATAAGAAAACATTTCTAAACAATATATTTTATTATCGCCATTAAAATCAAATTTATATGTTTCATTTTCTTCCCAATATTTTTGCCACTTTTTTTCAATTTCTTTAAAATTATACATTATTTACCTTCTTTCTTTTTATAATGGTTTCCTAATATTGTATATAATAAATACATCAGTGGCAGTAAAATAACAAAGGCCACTAAGATTTTTAAAATCCAATTATCAAATATATCAATAACCGTTACCGTAAAAGCAATTATAAATGCATTAGTCATTGCTAGTGTATTTGCAAATTTTTTAAAATTTATCTTAGTCGTATCTAATTTAAATTTTATTTTAAAATATTCTAATTGCTTACTTGTTTTAAATTTTTCTAAACCTTTTTTTCTTAAAATAATAACAAATAAATATAGTAAATAAATTACTAAAAAACAAAATATAAATGTAAATATATAATCCATAAATCCTCCCTTTAGTTATTATCTAATAATTGTTTCATTTCACTTAATTTATCTTCTAATATTTTTTTATCAATCAATTTTAATTTATATTCAGAAATTAATGTTTGTGACATGGTTTTACTAAGTGAATATTCTACCACATCTTTATCCTTTGAGCTACATAAAATAATACCAACGCTTGGATTTTCATTTTCTTTTTTAACATCACGATCTAAAGCTTCCAAATAAAAATTCATTTTACCTAAATACTCTGGCATAAATTCACCTAATTTTAACTCGAAAGCCACCAAACAAGATAATTCTCTATTATAAAATAATAAATCTATAAAATAATCATGATTCCCAACTTGTATTCGGTATTCATCACCAATAAAGGTAAAATCTTTGCCAATTTCTAAAATAAAATCTTTTAAGTTTTTAATTATGGCGGTTTTTAAATCATTCTCAGAATACTCATTTGGCAAATCTAAAAACTCTAAACTATATGTATCTAGTAATCTTGTGTTTGGGTAATCGCTTTCGTCAATGGTTTTCTTTTGGGTTGGCAATACCTTTCCATCAGATAACATATATCTTTGGTAATATGAAGATTGTAACTGTCTATTTAATTCTCTTACAGAATAATTTTCTTTTATAGCTAAATTTAAATAAAATTCTCTTTCTTCCCATGTTTTAGTATTACTTAAAATAAGCATATTACCAGACCAACTCAATTGTGTCAACAGTGTTGACACTTTTGGATAATTTTTATACGTTTTATAAAATTGAACCATTCTATAAAGATTTCTTTTAGTAAAGCCTTTTATATCTGGATAATTATTTTTCATGAAATCAGCAGCCTTATCAATAACTTTATCTCCATAACTTCCTTTTTCTGTTAATTCATATAAAAATTTGCCGACATCTAGATAAAGTAATATCATCTCTTCATTTACTTTTCTATAAGCATTATTTTTTCTTTTTTCAATCATTTCAATTATTCGATTAAAATTAGAATCTAACACAATAAATCACCACCTTTACTACTAAAATTTAACAAAAAAGTATTATGTATATAGGGACGTTTATAACGTGGTACCACCCTATTTCATAATACTTTGATTACCTCAAGACTTAACGCGTCTATTCGTCATACACTTATCATATATGCAGCTCATAAGTAAGTTCACAGCTATCCTTTAAAAGTTTTCACCGGCCACTTTTTCTCTATAAAAGGCTTTACTATTACTACTCTTAATCATCGCTTTGTCTATTACATTATATTATAAAAAAAAAAGATATTCAAGTATTTTAATAAAATTAAATACTAAAATATCTTATATTTGATCGATATATTCTAATAGTTTTAAGAACATTTTAATAAATTTCTTATCAAGGCCCTGTTTAGCGAGTTTTCTAATTTCAATTCTTTTCTTTTTAATTTCGAGGGTGCCAAATAAGATGTCATCAATCTTTTCTTTTAATTCAGTAGTAATCTGCAAGTCACTAATAATTTCTTCTATCTCTTTATTAATTAAATGAACAGCATCAATTTCAATATCTTTACCTTTGCAATTAACAGTTAACTGTCCGATTGTGTTAACATCCGGTACTTCAACAACAAAGTTTGGGCCATCAACATAAGTTTTAAAGGATATTTCATCTCTGTTACTGTAAACTTTAACATCATCAGTTCTTTTAGTGTTCCTGAAAATAATTTTATAATTTCTTTTTTCAGGGATAATGCCACTTTTACCCTCTTTAGCTCTAATAATAACACTATAATTATTAGGCAAATAATTATATTCTATTTCAGTAAGTAAATAAAAGTCTTTACGATACAAGTCACTTTCTCCATCATCTTCAAACAAAGTATAAGAATTGCTTTTGCCTGGGAAAATATCAATTTCCATATTAGTTGGTGGGGTTGTATCATTTATACTTTCATTTTTTCTCATTTGAATAATTGCTCCAGCTTTGGCAAAAACCGGATATTCCTGATCTCTAAAGAATGATATATAATTTTTACCTCCTGGGAATTTTTTCCCAGTAACAAAATCATACCATGTGCCTTCTGGAATATAGAAGTTATGAACAGAACGATCCATGACATAATCTTTACTTGTAATAATTGGACAGACAAACAATCCTCCGCCAAAATAATATTCATTACTATAAAGAACATCGTCATATAAATCAGGGTTAGTATAATAAAGTGGTTTAATAAGTGGGGTTCCAAATTTATGATACTTATAAACTTCACTATAAATATAAGGAATTAATTTATGACGAAGATTTAGATAATCTTTAACAATTGTATAAGTCTTAATATCCCAACGCCAAGGCTCCCTCTTATAATATTTCCCTTTATCAGCGCCAAATTTTAAAATCGGTGAAAAACATCCTAGCTGCACAAAACGTGTATATAGTTCACTATCTTCTGCTCCTTTAAAATAACCTCCAATATCATGAGCCCACATATTAGCTCCATTATGAAATGACATAATATTATGTTTTGGAATTTGTTTCAAAGTTTCCCAGCTAACAACTGATTTACCAGAATATAACACTGGATAACGATGTGGAGCTATTAAAGTGTTTTTTGCCAAAACCATCGGTCTTCTTTTATAATCACGCATCATATCATAGAATTGATAGTGTTTCAATAAAGCCTCTTCTTCTAATTTATCTTTATCAAAAAAGTCTAACCAAAAGAAATCAATTCCCATCTCATCTAAAGGATGAATAAAAAGTTTTAAATAAACATCAATAAATCTAGGATCATAAACATTAAACGGAATTTTACCATCGTGCTCCTCTAAATATTTTAAAGCCTCGCTATAATTATTGTCGATATTATAAATTCCTTCTGTAGGATCAACACTAAGTCCTAATCGAATGCTTTTTCCATGAAGATAATTAATCATAGCTGCCGGATTTTTAAAGTATTCATCATTAAAGGTAAAACCAGTTTTTAAATGTTCTTTTTTATTATAAGCCCTTTTATGCCAATCTTTATCTAAAACAACAATAGATAGCGGTATTTCTTGTTTTTCAAAACTATCAACTAATTCTTTCAATTCTAAATCATCATAATTATTATTGCGACTCCACCAATTTCCTAAAGCTTATCTTGGAATTAATGCGGGATAACCAGTTAATTCATAATAATCTTTTAAAGCTTCTTCATAATCTTTATGATACATAAACAAATATATATCAATTTCTTCATTTTGTCTTATAGATACCGTGCCATCTTCATTAAATATCTTACTATTACTATCATCAATACTGGCAATACCATCAGCTGAGTAAAGACCTTTTTGTTTGATGTTTATTCCTTCTAACGTGGTTTGTGGAAGACCTAGGTTACGAACTTCTGGATGACCAAAATACCAATATCTATCCGTCCCTAAAAGTTCAACTTTTAAATTAGCTGAAGGATTTACTTTGTTACCAGCAAATGGTTGCTCCTTAACATAAATAAGTTTAAAATAATCTGTAACGATTTCTAAAGACGTATTACTTTCGTTTACTTTAAACTTAGCATTAGGCAAATCACGATACCAGACAAGTTCAGTTGGAGCATCAGTAAAAATACCACTAGGGCTATATTCTAATCTAATAACTCTTGATGTTAAAACAGTAAAACGATATTTAGTTCCCGCTGTAACATTTGCATGCTTCGCGAGAGCTCGCTCCATATTTAACTTAAACTGCTCCCCTAAATTATACATATTCTTCACCCCTTATATTTCTTCGATTTTCATAAAGTTAGTGTGTTTTACCTTTTTAAACGGAAAACCACCTGTAATAATTACTTTGTCACCTGGTTTTAAACCTAAATTCTCAGCGACAATTTGTTTTGATTCTTCAGCTAATAAATCAAAATCATCTTCATTCACTTTTATTGGTAAAATTCCAAAATGTAAAGTTAAACTTTTAACAACATTTATATTTTGGGCAGCGGCAATGATTGGGCAAGGTGGTCTAAAACGACTCATTCTTTTAGCTGTATAACCAGTATTAGTAGCCACAATAATAGCTTTACATTCAAGCTCTC
This sequence comes from uncultured Bacilli bacterium, assembly GCA_944358665.1. Taxonomy (GTDB): domain Bacteria; phylum Bacillota_I; class Bacilli_A; order RF39; family UBA660; genus Coprosoma. Next base: position 2,531 of record CALVRP010000092.1, on the reverse strand, counting down.
TTGCACCTAATACAACACTAGATGAAATAGTGTTAGTAATACTTTTAGCTTCTGTTTTTAATGAAGTTTCAAAAAAATATTCATAATTTATGTTTTCTTCAGCAGCTGTTATCACAGTTTCCATTGTCTTTACAGCTTCTACTGGATGCAATCCAATTGTTGTCTCTGCAGTTAACATTAAAGCATCAACACCATCAGTAACGGCATTAGCAATATCTGAAACCTCAGCCCTATTTGGAATAATAGCCTTTTGCATAAAACTTGTAAGCTCAGCGCTAATAACACTAAGTTTTCCTTTTTGCTGACACTTAGTTATTACTTTATGTTTAACACTCGGCACCTCTTCCATCGGAATTTCTACAGCCACATCATTACGAGCTAAAACGATACCATCAGCCACATTGATAATATTATCCATATCTAATATGGCATTTTTATTTTCAATCTTTGCCAAAATGGCCATATGATTATTCCCCAGTTCAATTAATAAATCATTTACTTCTAGAACATCTTCACTACTAGAAACATTTGATACGACTAAAAAATCAACACCTATTTTATGAGCAAACAAAATATCCTCTTTATCTTTTTTTGTAACAAATTTTTTATTTAAAGAAAGGTTTGGAATATATATTTTAGAGTTATCTTTAACCGTACCACCTTTTAGTACTTGACATACAACATAATCCATACCTTTTTCAATAACTTGCATTTCAACTAAACCCTCGTTTAATTTAATAACATTTTGATATTTAAGATCATTAATAAGTCCTGGATAATTAACACTAAAATGCGTTAAATCCCCAAGAGAATCATCAGTATATATTCTTATCTTATCTTTCTTTTTAAAAGTTGCTTTTCCACCAATGAATTTACCAGTTCTTAGACAAGAACCTTCAAGATCCATCATTGTAGATACAAATGTTCCAAGTTTTTTATTTAAATTATCAATTGTTAGAATTACATCTTTACAAAAATCATAATCAGCGTAACTCATATTAAAGCGAATAACATCTGTCCCGGCTTTTATTAATTCTTCTAAAGTTTCTTCATCACAATTATTTTGCCCGACTGTGGCGATTATTTTTGTTTTATTCATAATTAACGCCTCCTTATTATAATTATACCAATTTTTCATAAATAAACAAAGACATTTAAAAAAAATACTAAAATATTAGTATTCTTATTCTTCAATATACTGTAAAGTATTACGTTCAACTTTATCAAGCATTACTTCTTCATTAGTTTCCTTACTAGTGTAATAAAGTGTATCATTATCTATTCTAAAGTTAAACGTTGTATTGCTAGTACTTTCATTTGTAGTTCCTGTAGTATCGTCACCAGTAGTAGTATCATTATCATTAGTGGCATCGTCAATTACAGAGTTATTAGTGTCTGTTTCCTCTTCAGTATCTGCTGTAAAAGTTATACTATCACCATTTTTATTATAAGTACCAGTATATTCACTTGTTTCATCATATGCTAATACTAATGTTGCAGTACCATCATCTGCTAAAACAAGTTCAATGGTTCCAGTTGCTTCTTCATCACCATATGTTTCCATACCAGAGTAAGCACCAACCTCATCAAATTCATTATTATTGTCATTATCATCTACCATATCTTCTACCTCATTTGTAATAGCTTCTTCATCATTATCTAAAGTACTATTATAAATAAAGTAACCAAGTACAGCAATAATTGCAATAACAATTATAGCAATAATAATGTTACGACTAGTGTCATGTTTTTCTTCCATATTTTCCATCCTTTCTATTTTATAACATTAATATTATTACCAAAAGTAAAAAAAATATGTCAAATATTATTTTTTAAATAAATTTTTTAATTTTAAAATAAAAATATAGCTATTTAAAGCTATATTCTTAATGTATATTTAAAATTTTTACTTCATATTCTCCATTAGGACTTTCTACTTTTCCTATATCTCCGACTTTTAAATTAAGAATTGCCTGAGCAATGGGAGATTCATTGGAAATTTTGTTTTCGAAAGGATCAGCTTCTTGACTACCAACAATATGATAAGTGTCTTTATCACCATCCTCAACGTATTCTATTTCAACAGTATTACCAATAGAAACTTTATCGGTCGAGATTTTTTCAATTACAGTAGCCTTCTCTAGCATTTGTTCTAATGTTTTAATTCTATTTTCAACTTCCGCTTGTTCATTACGAGCGGCATCATATTCAGCATTTTCACTCAAATCACCTAGAGCACGAGCTTCTTTTAAAGCTTCAATAACAGCAGGCCTTTTTTCCATCTTCAAATATTCAAGTTCTTTTTCCATATCTTCTAGACCTTCGGCTGTTACATAAACTTCTTCATTCATAATTTCACCTCGCAATTCTAATTACATTATTAGGAATGATACTCTTTTTTTTTATGTTTGTCAAGCTTTTTTTAACATAAAATCTTTTTTTACTTTTTGTGGTACTTTTAAATAAACAATTTGTTTTGGATGCCTAACAATATCTATTGGATTTTTTTCTTCGTCATAGATTTGTGTTAT
>CALVRP010000091.1 GCA_944358665.1 uncultured Bacilli bacterium | reverse complement strand
CTCCGTGCTTTGTAGTACACACTCCTTCAAGACTGATATTATATAGAAAAATAAATTTAATTCAAGGCTTTCATTCCTATGTGTGCCTTGAACGAAGTGAAAGGAATGAGTCTTTTTATGAAAAAATTGTCATTTTTTAGCACTCATACTTGACAAGTGCTAAAAAGGGTGGTATATTATATAATGTTAAAAGATAGTGATGATAAATGTTACCAAGTAGATTTTTTCTTGATAATATGGTAGATGATTTTTTTGCAAGAGATGAAAATAGAATGAAATGTGATATTTATGAAAAAGAAGGTATTTATCATGTAGAAATGGATTTGCCTGGACTTAAGAAAGAAGATATAAAAATAGAGCTTAACAATGGCAATTTAACTATTAGTGCTGAAAAATCTAGTGATAATGAAGAAAAAGATGAAAATAAAAAATATATTCGCCGTGAAAGAACTTATGGGAAAGTTTCTCGTACATTTTATCTAGGTGATGTCAATGAAGATGCAATTGATGCCTCTTTCAATAACGGTACATTAACTATTTCCATTCCTAAAGCCGATGAAGACAAAGCAAAAAAAATCATCGATATTAAATAATTATTAAAAACTTATTACTAAATATGGATAATAAGTTTTTTTGTGCCTAATTTGTACTTAAAGTATTTTTCATATAATAAAACCCTTGATTATTCAAGGGTTATTTTCATATTTGGTTGTCCCAATTGGATTCGAACCAATGCTGACGGAGTCAGAGTCCGTTGCCTTACCGCTTGGCTATGGGACAATATCAAATATATTGTATCACATTTTAAAATATTTGTGAATTTTTCATTACAAATAATTAAATTTTTATTATTTTCGCTTTTTTATGACTAAGTCCTTATTTTGAGAAACTAATGGTTGTATATATAAACCTTCCTTGACCAAAGCTCTTCTACTTTTACTAATTACAGCATGGCCTTTAAGAAATGTCTTAGCAAATATATCTCCACTAATAGGAATTACTGGCTTTGGAATATTTGGGCTAGAAAAATATAAACTATTACCATAAACTTCTGTGTTTTCCTTATTCATTTTCATATAACCTTTTTGAAGGAAATTTACAATTATTTCTTTATTTTTTTCTAAAATAAAATTACCCGGTGTTAGTGGTCTTTTTTTACATCTTTCAGTTTCAAAAAACTGACGATAAGTTGGGTCAATAATATAAGGTAAAGAATAATCTTCAGCATTAAAAATAGCCACTACAAAACTATGATCAACAGCATCTTTAGTAATACTATCAAAAGAACGGTTAAGATAATGTTCAACATTTAAATCTTCTAAATAATAATGAATCATACACTGCGCTCTATTACATAAATTTTTATATGTTGCATTAGTAAAATCTTCATCAAGCTTGATTCTTACCATATATACTAAATAATCTAAAAAAGTTTCTACTTCTAGTTGAGTTAACTTATTATTTGTTAAAATCTTATTTTCAATTCTCATTAAATCCTCATAATTTATTGTTGTTAAATTCTGAGGCTCCGAAGGAATAATAAATTTATTCATATTCTTCACCTTTCTTTTTATTTATTAAATGATACCTCAACACTATTACTTCCAACAGTTTCAGCTAATGTTTCAGGATTATCTATTTTACCTATTTTTGTATAAGCATATGAAGTGGTAAAAGTTTCATAAAAAATTACCAAACAATCATCGCCATATAACATAATATCTCCAGCTTCTATTTGACCAATATTAGTAGAATTAGCGGGGAAGCTTTCATCAAAATAATAATATTTCTCGTTACCATTTAATTCATCCATAGTTATAGTAAAAGGAAGTCTATTTATAAACTCATTTGCAGTTTTATTATTTTCTAAAGTTGCGATGTAATCAATACCGTTGATACTAATATTTATTGAAGTCTCTTCTGTTTCGACCGGATTATTTATATTTTCATTCATAGTGTCTTCTCCTTTACTTTCAGTTATTTGATTATTTTGAATATAAAATAAGCCAATAACTATTAATAAAATAATTATTATTAAAATTAATATTATTTTCTTATTCATTTTTTACTCCTTTATTTTATATATAAACCTACTAACTTTAGTATATATAAATTAGTAATAATTATCAAGTATTTAAAAACAGCAATTTCAAATTACTGTTTACGTTTCTGGAAGGAGACCACTTCTTTGGTATCTTGAATATTGGAAGTATTTGTTAAATACTCCTTTTCTTGTTTTAATTGAGTTAATTCGCGTTCTAACCATTCAAGTTTTTCGTCTGTCGTCATTTCGCTATAAGCTTTTTCTGCTTTTTCATTTTCAATATTCTTTGAATTATCCATAGAATCTTTTATTTTCTTAGCTGCAAGGTCATTAGATGAATTTGTCTTAAACATTTTATATACTTTACCAGATTCTTCTAATTCTTTTTTTAAAGCTTCATAATATTTTTCGAAATCAAATAAAAGCATTAACGCCGACGTTAAATTTATAACAGGTATCATCAAGCATAAAATACTTCTCAAAAGACCTAAAACGTTTTCAGAAAGAGATTCTTTTTTTTCAATGTAACCTTCTTTTTTGATTTTATTTTTAAAGGCACAGCTAGCCAGTAAATATATTCCACCACTTCCAGCAGTCGTTATTAAATAAGTAAATAAAATAGCCTCAGCCATCACAATCCCCCCTTGTGCCATTTATACTATCATAATTAATTAATTTCTGTCAAATTGCTATATATTAACTAAATGTCATCCTGCCTCACATGTCTTTTTGTTAAAACTAATTTTTTCCCTTCTTCAGCAAGTGCAGTATTTTCAAAATTTTGTTTAGCTTCTTCTAAATATAATTGTTTATCTTCTTCAGGCCAAAAATGTGTTAATAATAATTTATCCGCACGAGAAAATTTAGCTAATAAACTAGCATCATATGCTGTTAAATGAGTTTTACTTTGAGAATTATGTTTCTTCAAAAATGAACTTTCACAAATTATTAAATTAGCGTTTTCACAAAAAGAAACCATTTTATCGAAGTTAGTTGTACCAACATCGGAGATATATATAATTTTAAAATCTTTATTCTCAATTTTTACCATATAAGTTTCAATTGTATGCGATTGATTATCCTCAAAGCTTACTGTTAAATTATTAATTTTATGATGAGCATTATTATCGATATCATAATATTCTGAATAAGCTTCATTATTAGATACTATAGATTTTCGGTTATAACAAAAATCTTTTTTTGGTAAATATATTTTTATTTTTTCATTTAACAACCCTAAATTATGATAAACATAAGAAGCATATTGAAGCGCACCAATATCACTAAAATGATCTTTATGATAGTGCGTTAAAAATATATGCAGTTTTTCTAAGTCACCTGGGAAATTTAACATACTAGTTATACCATTTCCACAATCAAGTAATATTTTTTCATTTCCATATTGAATCATATAACCAGGACAATTCATATCATCTTTAGGATACGGAGAAATTGTTCCTAAAGGTATTATTGTAATTTCGTTCATCTTTCTATCTCCTTAATATAATAAAACCCTTGATTATTCAAGGGGTTAATTTCATTTTGGTGGAGCCGAGGAGACTTGAACTCCTGTCCAAATATACTTCAAAGTAAACATCTACAAGTTTAGTTAGCTGATAGATGTCCTAATAAATAAAGCAGCCAACCACCTAATTTATTAGTAAGCCTATATTATTCGTTATTATTTCTAGGCTAAATAATAATATATCCCACTAAAGTGAGCCCTCATAAATTCTCGTGGGAGAAGAATAGATGAGAGCAGCTTTGCATTCTTTCTTAGGCAAAAGCTAATTGGCCATTATAGCCTTTTTCTTTTCCATTTATATTTAATTTTGTGCGTAACGTGCACCCCCGACTTGCAGTTTAAATCTCTATATATTTGTCGAAACCAAAGCGGCCCCAAATAATGGCTTTATTATACCATATTATCTTTATTTTGTAAATTTAAAAAATTTTTTCCACAGCTATTATGTGGAAAAGTTTACATTCTTTGTCTCCTAGCTTGTTCTATTACTTCAGCATTTTCAAATTCAGTAAGTTTATTTTCACCAGCAATGACTAGGAGCCTTATTTCACCATCAAGCTCTAAAAAATTATCTCTCAAACCTAACGTAGTCATTGTTTCTAACATTTCATTATAGAAATTTATAAAATCTCCTCTATTATACATATAATATCTATCATCAGTAAGAATTACTGACAAGATATCTTTTAAATTATTTTCAAGGGAAAAATTTTCTATATCGTCTACTTTTTGATTATAAAATCTAATCAAACGCTCCAATAATTTATTTGCTAAATTTGTTGTAGTGTTATTCAAGTATAAAATATTTAAATAATTTAATTTTTGGTTTATTACTTCTAACATTCCAGTAAGTTCTAAGGCTTCTATAGAAAAATAGTTTTCAATAGCTCTTCTTGCCCAATTATTACTGAAATAAGACATACCATGTTCTTTAAATTGTTTTTCCAATTCAATTGTTTTATCTTGATACTTTTTACCAAAATTTTTTAATCGAATTTCTCCATTTGTTGCTTTTGTAACCATACTAATATATTTTTCATTAACACTATTTAAATTATTCATTCGAGTTATAAATAAATTTTTTTCATCAGTTTCAGTCCATTTTTCCATCATAACACCTACCTCAATTTAAAGTTTTTAGCTAAATTTCTTTCAATATCCCTTTTCTTAATACTTTCTCTTTTATCATATGTTTTCTTTCCTTTAGCAACACCTAATAATATTTTGGCTTTACCTCGAGTTATATATAATTTCAAAGGTACTAAAGTAAAACCTTCTAATTTCATTTTATCATTTAACTTTAAAATTTCTTTTTTATGTAGTAAAAGTTTTCTTGTCCTTGTTTCTTCATGATTAAACAAATTACCTTGTTCATAAGGCGAAATATGCATATTTAAAAGAAAACATTCACCGTTTTTTATAATTGCATAGCTATCTTTTAAATTTACTTTTCCATTTCTAATAGATTTTATTTCCGTACCTGTTAAAACAATTCCAGCTTCATAAGTTTCAAATATTTGATAATTAAACTTCGCTTTTCTGTTGTTTATCTCCATTTTTATCACCTTTATATATTTCAAAGTCTATTTGACCTTTATCTTTATTGACATTTACAACTTTAACTTTTACTTTATCTCCAAGCATATATCTTTTATTAGTTCGTCTGCCAATTAAGGAAAAACTATTTTCTTCAAAGAAGTAATAATCATCATCTAAAGTATCGATTTTAACCATACCTTCAATTAAATTAGGCAGTTCAATATAAAGGCCAAAATTAGTAACAGTATCGATAGTTCCCGTATAAACCTCACCAATATGCGAAAGCATATATTCAGCCATTTTCATATCATCAACATCGCGTTCACATTCCACAGCCGCTCTTTCTCTTTCTGATGAATGAAGAGCTATTTCTGGGAGTTTACTTGTATAATAATTAACAACTTCATTATTAATTTTATTTCTAAATAAATATGTTCTTAAAAGTCTATGGACCGTTAAATCTGGGAATCGTCTAATTGGGGAAGTAAAGTGTGTATAATATCTACTTGCTAAACCAAAGTGACCAATATTAGTTGGATCATATACAGCCTTTTGCATACTTCGAAGCATCATTTTTGATAAAATTGAATATTCTTTTTTATTTTTTAACTGAAGTAAAATATTTTGAATTGTTTTTGGAGTTACATTATTTAAATTAGCATTTACTTTATAACCTAAAACATTAATAAACTTTAGAAAACTATCAATTTTTTCTTCAGCTGGATGACCGTGGACACGGTATATAAATGGTAAATCCATAAAAGCAATAGTTCTAGCAACTGCTTCATTAGCAGATACCATAAAGTCTTCAATTAATTTTTCACCTTCACCACGAATTCTTTTTTGGATATCTATCGCTACACCTTTTTCATCAACAATAATTTTAGGTTCATCGATTTCAAAATCTATATATCCAGCATTTTCTTTTTGTTTTCTTATTTTCAAAGCTAATTCTTCCATTAAATTTAAATCATCAGCGAATTCTTCATAACCCTCCGGAACAATATTCTCTTCAATTATTTTATTAACATTTTTATAAGTCATTTGTTTTCGAGATTTTATAACACTTTCAAAAATCTCACTATCAAGAGCTTTTCCTTTTTCATCAAATTCCATTACACACGAAATCGCAAGTCTATCAACATTTGGATTTAATGAACAAATACCATTTGATAAACGATGCGGAAGCATTGGTATTCCTCTATCAGCTAAATATACACTAGTTCCTCTATTATAAGCCTCATCACCTAAAGCCGTATTTTCTTTCACATAGTAACTAACATCAGCAATGTGAACACCTAATTCATAGTGATTATTTTTTAACTTTTTAATACTAATGGCATCATCAATATCTTTAGTATCATCACCATCAATAGTAAAAATCACTTCATCTCTTAAATCTTTTCTACCAATAATATCTTTTTCTGTAACTTCAGTTGGAATATCATCAAGTTCGCGGGTAACTTCTTCAGGATATAAATCAGTAATATTATATCTAGCCGCAATTGATAAAATATCAACGCCAGGATCATTTTTATGACCTAAAATACGAATTATTGTCCCTTCATAATAATTAGTTTTCGAAATTTTATTTTCAACTTTAACAACAATTTTATGTCCCTCAACAGCCCCTTTTGGATCTTTTATCTCAACGATTATTTTTAATTTTTCATCGTCTAATTTAACAAAATTTTTACCGTCTTTAACATAAAATTCACCAACTAGTAAATTGTTTAAATTTCTTTCATTTACCTTTTTAACAATAGCTTCGCCTCTTTGGTCATTAATAACATTGATATCAACAACATCACCATTAATTGCATTAGCAATATGGTCAGAAGACACATAATAATCTTTTTCTTCACCCTCAACGACAACAAAGCCAAAGCCTCTTGGATGCGTAACTATTGTTCCAGTTTTAATATTTTTTTCATTATATAATTCATATTTACCCTTACTATCAATACGAAGGCGTAAATCTTTAACTAGGTTATCAAGCGTACTAGAAAGATCTTTTTGTTCATTTTTATCTAATTTGGATAATAATTCACGATACCCCATTGCTTTCTTTCTTTTTTTTATGATGTTTAATACTTTCTCTTCCATAGTTTCACCTCTATTTATATTATAATATAAAACATTATAAAAATATAGTAAAATTAATAAAAATGGATTTTATTTTAAAGAAAAAAGTAAACATTTATAAATATCTGCTTACTTTTCCAATTTATAATCATTATTTTCTTTAGTATAATTATAGGTTTTTAAAGTACCATTATCTAAAGTGGTATTTAAAGTGTCTTCTGTGTACTCACCTAGTTCATTACCATCTAAATCATATACTTTGTTATTTTCGATATAACCTTCTTTTACCTGCATCACGATATTTTCATTTTCATCATAACTATAACCATATAACTTAGATACATATTCTCTAGTTCCTTCAGTTTTATTGGTTTCAACTTCTTGATATAGTTCATTTACAACATTGTGTTTTACTTTAGGACCAGCGGAAACTTCGTTTGTAGCTTTTGGTAAAAACATAATTAATAATACAGCAATTATTATAATTACTACAATTACACCGATTATAATCAATACCTTTTTATTTTTTAACTTTTCCATTATATCACCCATTCTATTGTACCACATATGGGTCTTCCATGGTACCCGATCCTGTAAATTTTATATTATTTGTGTCTAGATTGATAACTGGGCGGGCGCCGCGAGCATTCCAAGAGTTGTCGTCCGTGAGCTCCCCAGAGGCAGCGACGTACATCTCATAAGTGCGGAACCAATAGTCGAAGTACGACGGCGACATTGTCCAATAAGTATTACCGGTATATAAATAATATAATGAGTTAACTGAACCATTAATCCCGCCAGCCATATTGACTTCATCAGCCGTAATTAAACCTACACTATAATCTAAATCACCATTACCTTTTGTATTAGAAACGCTGAAACTATCAGCAATATCACACATTAGTGTTGGTCCTAGTTTTCCTTGACTAGCCCAATTAATAAATCTTTCATATCCATAGATTGTTGGATTTATGCCATAACCAGCATTATTATAAGTTCCGCTTGCTTTACTTGATTTATTTCTATTGTTACAGAAAATTGCTTCATTTGATATTTTATCGCTATAACTACTTAAGTTATTTTGATACCAATTATCTAAATATGTTTTCATCGTACTATTAGTTACATTACTATGAGCGCCTTCTATACTTGTTGAACCATAACCTTTAGCTTTAACAGTCATTGAAGTACTACTATTATACTTTGTTGTATAAAATAATCTTTGACAAGAAGCTGTACTTGATGTACTAAAACACGTATAATAACCTACTTCATCACTACTTAACGTTCCGGTATGTAAATCTCCTGAAAGTTTAAAACTTCTAGTCTTTTCATCTAAAGTATAATCAGTTCCAAAATAATATTTAGCTGAACTTGATAGTCCTGTATAATTAAATGTCATATCTCCACTATCTGTTTCTGTAAAGTTATTTACATCACCATACATATATCCAACATAGGCATTATCATTTATATAACTATTAAAATTACTTGTTCCTATTTGACGATTACTACTTGCTTCACCATTGGCATGCGCACTTGTTCCATCATATATTAATCTTATTGTGCCATCTCCATTTACTCTAACTATCCGCCAGTACTTATCAGCAAATTTTACGTAATTTCCGCCAACTGAACCTCTGTAATAATAAGTAGTTCCATCATTATCGTCTCCCGCGTATAAGCCCACACTACTGGTATCATAACTTGCTACTGACTGAGTATAGTTATATTTTGTCATATTATATGTTATTTGACCCGTACTACTATTAGTTGAGATTGTTACTCCCGCTATTTTATATAAAGTAGTACAAACTGTATTGGTAGATAAACAAGTATAATAATTACCCGAACTATAATCTATTGATGATGGGTCAACATAACTATATCCGGTTAATGTATAATATCCAGTACTTGAATTGAAAGTATACCCTGTTCCTATATTATCATAATAAGTATGACTAGTCGTTGATGTATTACTTGCATGTACTTCATTATAAGTCGCACTTGGACTTGTTACCATAAAGTCAGGTTCACCTTTAGCTTCTATCTCTTGTTTAGCGAGTTCAACATCTGTTTCTCCAGCTTCTGTAGCTATGATACAATCACCAAAATTATTTATATCGTTATGTTCACAGAAAGATGCATGTCTGATTGTCGTTGTTTTAGCACTTGTTTCTGATATATTTCCAGCTTTATCTTTAACATAAACAACTACTAAATAATCAGCTTCTTCTAAATTTGTAAATGTATAGTTTGGATTACTACTTTCGATATAACTGCTTCCGCCATCTTTACTAAAGTAATATGTTTGTATCCCACTGTAACTATCATTCCCCTCTACTTCAATTGTCATTGTATCATCATCTGGAGTTACAGTTACATTACTTATAGTTGGTACTTCACTATCAACATTAAATTTATCAGTACACTTTGTAGTTTCATTGCCTACTTTATCAGTAGCTGTTACACATACTTTTTGAGCAGCACTATTACTACTAAATTGAACACTTCCTTTATTATCGTTTAATTCAACATTTTCAGTTGTCGTACATGTTTCTTCAGTGGTTGTACAGTATTTAGTAGAAGCTACTACATCATTATCACTAACTTCTACATTTATATCTAATCCTTTGTACCAACCATTTTCACCTTGGACATTATCTCCTATAGAAAGTTTTAATGTTGGTTTTGTTTTATCTATTGTTTTGGTCGTTGTACTTCCAAACACTACTTCTCCTGCACTGTTCTCTGCTTTAACATATACTGTATAATCTGTATTAGGTTTTAAATTATATAAAGTATAAATGTTTTCTGTGCTTTCATACCATTTATCGTTATCTAGTGAATAATAATATTTAATCGCAGTATCCGCTGTCATATTTATATCTAGTGAGGTTTCATCAGGATTTACTTCTAAACTACTTATTCTAAAACCGGTTTCCGTCTCATCACTATCAGCATCTGAAAAGTTTGTACTGTTTCCCTTTTGTAAATATTCAAAATCAACGGTGAAATCTATATCTGTATTATCTGGTTGACTGGTTATATTTTCATTATATTTGACTATGACACTAAAAGTTTTACTTTCATCTTGTAATAAATCTTCTTTTGAATTTATTCCTTCTATACTAAAGATTATCGCATCTTGTTTGGGCGCATTTATTTTTATACTATCGATGACTGCATCTATTGTTCCTTGATTTTCTACCGTAATGTTATAACTTATACTATCTCCGGGTTTTTCTAAAGAAGCACTAAAAGTCGCACTAGCATCAGTATAAGTAGGTTCTTCTTTATTAGATGCACCACCTACTATATCACCTGTTTCAATATTTGTTATTAAGACTCTAAAGTTACTGGTTATACTACTTGTACCATTTATTCTAAGCTGATTACTAAAAGCGGCATACACTATCCCCATACATACGACTACCGCACATATCCCTAGAATTATTAAATTGTTTTTTTTCCGTCTTGTCATAGTTATTCTCCTTACTACTTATTTTGGATTCTTATATACTCATACATAATTATAGCACAGTTTGCTCGTATTTTTGCACATTTTCCTGTAAAAAATAAAATTTATAGGACAATTATTTTAGGTGATCATTATGTTTGATAAACTTTTACAATTGCGAGAAGAAAAAGAATTAACACAAAAAGAATTAGGAAAAATATTTAAAGTAGATCGAAGCGTCATTGCAAAATGGGAATCAGGATTAACGACAATACCTTTAAAACAACTAAATAATTATTCTAACTATTTTAATGTCAGCTTAGATTATTTAACAGGCTTAAGTAATAAAAAAGAAAAAAGTAATAAAAACATAACCCTAGATAAAAAGATTATTGGTCAAAATATTAAAACCATAAGACAAGATAATAATCTTACTCTAAGAGCTTTAGCTAAAGAACTTAATACAACCTCTTCTACAATATCAGCTTATGAAACTGGCAAAACATTGATTTTAACTGCCTTTGCTTATCAAATTGCTAAAAAATATAAAGTATCAATTGACTGGTTACTTGGCAAAAGTTCAAATAAATATTTATAAAAGTATTGCTTATTTTATAAATATATAGTATATTGTAATTGTAGCAAGTATAAACTTGTTACTATCCTACTTATTATTATGGATTGAATATCCAGATTTTCTATACTTTATTATTAATAGTTATATTATTTCTATGTTAAAAAGGTCATATTTTATGACCTTTTTATTTTTATAAAATATTAAAAAAAATCAGCAATTTTTTGTTTGCTAATTCTTTATTAATTTTGATTTAATTGTTATAAATACTGTAAATATTAAGGAACCAATAAACGCTACTATAATATCCCACATCGTATCATCAACACCAGTTTCTACGACTTTTTGAGCATCACCACCAAAGAAAATATTACAAACAAACTCAAATATTTCCCAAAATCCTGCACATAAGAAAGTAAATGATATAATAAATATAATATTTAATAAAGTATCTTTTATTCCTTTTCCCTTTAAAAACAAGTAAGCGGCATAAGATGCAAGTATTCCTGACAAGGTATGAACTATTTTATCATAATAAATAAACTCTCCATAAAATCTTTCAATAACCCCTAAATAATGAGCCATAAAAATAAAGATAATATAAATAAAACTAAAATATTCACTTATATGTATTTTAAAAACTTTATTTAATATATAAGTTAAACTAATTGTAATAACAATACTCAAATCTTTTAAAATAAAAGCTATACTACGATCTAAGTCACTAAGGGCACTAATAACACCCAAAACAGATGTAATAATAATTAAACATATATTAATTTTCTTCATGTCCTAAGCTCTCCATTTCTACACCATTGATTGCATTAAACCTTTTAGTAATTTTATCAGTCGTAGTATGAATTTCTTTAACATCTTTACTAACTGTATCAATACTTCTAGATAATTTATCCCATCTATCTTTATAACGTTTAAATTCCTCAGCAAGAAGATTTAATTCTTTATGAATTACTTTTGTATATTTATCTCTCTGGGCATTTTTAATAATAATTTGTAATGTTGTTAAAGTACTAATCAAAGTTGTTGGTCCAGTAATCCATACTCTTTTTTTATAAGCATAATCAATAATATCTTGATGATAAGCATTCACTTCAGCAAAGATAGCTTCGGCTGGTAAAAACATAACTGCTTGGTCTGTTGTTTCACCTGGGATAATGTATTTACTAGAAATTGCATCAATATGTTTTTTCATATCTGATTTAAATTTCCTTTCAGCTAAATTTCTATCAGGATTATTACGATCAATCATGGCCTCATAATTTTCTAAAGGAAATTTGGAATCAATTGCAATAAGACCTAAAGGTTCTGGAGCAAATAATACGCAATCAGCAATAGTTCCATTACTTAAAGTATATTGCATTTTATAAGTATTATTCTCACCTTCTCCAAAGACATTAGTTAAAATATGTTTTAAATTAACCTCACCAAAGATACCTCGTGTTTTTTTATCAGTCAAAACAAGTTGCAAAGATACAATATCATTAGATAAAGTATCAATTTTCTTTTGGGCTTCATCAATTTTAGAAAGTCGTTCTAAAACTGAAGTAAATGTTTTATTTGTTTTTTCAAAATTTTGATCTAATCTTTCGTTTACTTTATCATTAATTAAATTAAGTTTATTCTCTATTTTTTCATTAAGATTACTAAAATTATCATTAGTATTAACCGTCAAATCATTTTTAAATTCTCCCAGTTCTTTAACCATTTCCGTTTCTAATTTACCAAGTCGTTCAGTAATATTAGATTCATTAACATTTTTAACTAACGCAATTACACTAACAATTAAAATAACAACGAGTAAACCAATTATTATATATTCCATCATAACACCTTCTAACTTCTTTCATTATATATGATAATTAGAAAAAAAGCCAGTAAAAATTTATTTTTTCCCATTATTAACAACAGTTCGGAAATTCCGAACTCTTATGTTTTCATCTAATATATATTTAATATACATTAAAATATTTGATTTGCTAGAATTATATAACGTTTGATAAATAAACATGATTATCTGGCAAGAACAATTTTACCTATTTAATTTTTTAAAGAACCAATAGGTACTATATAAACATCATCATTACGCTTGTAAGCAAAATTCCCGGTAGCAATTACCACCATTAAAAATGATGGTTTTTTCATTTTACTAGTATCTAATTTATTTTTTAATTTTATTAAATTACTTGCACCTTCATCAATTAATTGATCACCGCCTAATTTAATTTCTATTAAACCATAATCACCATTTCGAAGATGAATTACGGCATCACATTCAAGTGATGAAGAATCACGATAATGGTATAAATTACCATTTAAACTTTCAGCATATACTCTTAAATCTCTAATACAAAGATTTTCAAAGATAAAACCAAAAGTATTTAAGTCATTAATTAAATCGTTAGGACTAATTCCAAGGGCTGCAGTCGCAATGGACGGATCAATAAAATATCTAGTATCAGAAGTTCTAATAGCCGTTTTACTACGTAAATTAGGATTCCAAGCAGGTACATCTTCAATTACAAATATTTTTTTTAAAGCATTTATATATGATAAAACAGTATCATTATCTAAAGAAAATGAATCATTATTAATCATATCATTTTTTAAAGTTTCAATCGATGCTTGCGTTCCAATATTTCGAGCATAACTGCGCATTAAGTTTTTGGCCCTAATAGAATCTCTTTTTACTCCATCGACTTTGGAGATATCAGAATTTATTGTAACATCATAATAATCAAAAGCTTGATCAAGAGCAATATCCTTTTCCATAAAAATACTTCTTGGCCAGCCACCACGGCAACATAAAAAAGCAATGTCTTCTAAAGATAAATTACTAGTACCATTAATTTCTTTAGAAGCGAATAAATCTTTAAGGCTGACGGTTCCATTAGACTCTAGTGATTCAAATAAGGTCATTGGCCTCATTAGTAGAAAGGAAAACCTTCCCGTCCCCGTATGTGATATTAAACTTTGATCTGCTGGCACTGATGATCCTGTTAAAATAAATTGCCCTTCGTTTTTTCGATGGTCAACTTCAAATCTAACGGCATCCCATAATTTAGGAGCAAGTTGCCACTCATCGATTAATCTAGGTGTTTCTCCTTTTAATAATAAACTAGGATTAATGTCAGCAAGCATTAAGTTTTGTTCCTTATCTTCAGGATTTGCCATATATAATATACTTTTAGACATTTGTTCAGCTGTAGTTGTTTTTCCACACCATTTAGGTCCTTCAATTAAAACTGCACCTTTACCTTTTAATTTTCTACTTAAAATCTCATCAACTATTCGTGTTTTATAATTATCCATCATTTCACTCCTTTACTATAATTTTACTATTTTAACAAAAATTTTGCAACAATTTTCGGCAATTTGTAGAAAAATTATTCGGTAATTTGTAGCTTTTTTATTCGGTAATTTGTATTTTTCAAAAAACTAGCAATTTTTTTGCTAGTTTAGATAAAGACATTTTGCGCGCGAGGAATAGTGTTTTCTACAATTCTTTCTTCTTTATACTTTTCAATCAATACAGGCTGGCCAATTTTTAGTGATGCTTTAACATCAATAACTCTTTGATTTCTTGAACCACGGAAATCAATATTTAAACTACGTTCTTTTAAAATAAACGGTCCATCAACTAAAACATCAACATATTCTAGTAAATCAAGTGCCTCTTTACTTTTTAATAATTTTTCAAAAGTAAAACCAGTATAACACCAAACGTTAAGTCCTATTTCCTTAGCATATTTAGCTATTTCCATGCAAGCCTTAGCCTGAAATAAAGGATCTCCTCCCGATAAAGTTATTCCTTGCTGACCTTTTAATAAAGATAATTCTTTTTTTAGCTCTTCCATAGTTGTTTCAAATCCACCTTCAAAATCCCAAGTACCAGCATTGTGACAGCCTTTGCAGTGATGTTTGCACCCCTGCGTCCAAACAACGGTTCTAATACCTTCACCATCAACAATACTATCTGGTTGTAAGGGACTTGCTAAACGAATTTTCATTATTTTTTACTAGTAATACCAGCAGTTCCATGTTTAACTCTATCATGTTCTTCAGCTTTTTTGGCGTTATTAAATCTATCAGTTGTACCTACTAAATAACCTGTAATTCTTCTAATTCTTTCGAATCCAACCCCTTGTCCTACTGTTTTTTCTTCTGCTTTCATATATATTACCTACCTTCCTAAATTTGTTAAACTAGCGTTTTTTATTCTTTCGATTGGTACGCCTTCACCTTCTTTACGTCCACAACCTGGACAATAATCACCAATAACCCCTGTATATCCACATACCGGATCACGATCTACTGGATGGTTAATTGCCCCGTAACCAATATTATTATCATGCATCATACGAACGATTTTTTCAAACGCTTCCGTATTCATAGCTGTATCACCATCAAGTTCAACATAACTAATATGACCACCATTAGTTAAATTATGATATGGTCCTTCTATTTCTAATTTTTTAGCAATAGAAATATCATAATAAACTGGCACATGGAATGAATTTGTATAATAATCACGATCAGTAACGCCTTTTATTTTCCCATAAATAGCTTTATCCATATTAGTAAAACGTCCTGATAAACCTTCAGCCGGTGTAGCTATAAGAGAAAAATTTAAATTATACTTTTCAGCATATTCATCAGTTTTACTGCGCATAAATTCAATAATTTTATAACCGAGTTCTCTAGCTTCCTTACTTTCACCATGATGTTTTCCAATTAATGCTTTCAAACATTCCGCAAGACCAATAAATCCAATTGTTAAAGTTCCATGTTTTAAAACTTTTCTTAAACGATCGGTTGTTTTTAATTTTTCACTATCAATCCAAACACCTTGGCCTAATAAGAATGGAAAATTATAAATTCTTTTATTACATTGAATTTCAAATCTTTCTAGTAATTGATCTTTAACTAAATCCATTTTTTCTTCTAATTCTTTAAAGAAAGCATCAATATCCAATTTTCCACTTACCTTACCATGTTTTATACCTAGTCTCGGAAGATTAATTGAAGTAAACGATAAATTACCACGGCCCGGTGTGATAGCTTTATTTGGATCAGCCACATTACTCATAACTCTAGTACGGCACCCCATATAACCAACTTCTGTACGATAATCATTTGGATCATAAGCCGCTAAATTAAAACTAGAATCAATAAAAGAAAAATTAGGAAATAACCTTTTAGCTGATACCTGACAAGATAATTTAAATAAATCATAGTTAGGATCACCCGGATTATAATTTACACCTTCTTTTACTTTAAAGATTGATATTGGGAAAATAGGAGTTTCGCCATGTCCAAGGCCTGCATCAGTTGCCATTAAATAATTACGCATAACCATTCTTCCTTCTGGAGATGTATCGGTTCCAAAATTTATTGATGAGAATGGCACTTGCGCGCCGGCTCTTGAATGCATTGTATTTAGATTGTGAATAAAGGCCTCCATAGCTTGATAAGTAATCCTATCAGTTTTTTGCATAGCTTTATCATAAGCTAATTTAAATAATCTTTTTACTTCTTCACTATCTTTAGCATAATAATCAAAGTCGCTTAAATCAATCTCTATAGTTTTTAATTTATCAATATCTTTAGCAATCCTATCCATATTAATAAAATTACCAAATTCTGAATATTCTAAAAAGTCATTTATTCCTTGTTTAAATTGCTTTTTAAATGTTTTTAAAACACCTGGAGCTAAATAATAATCAAAAGCTGGGATACTTTGGCCACCATGTTGATCATTTTGATTAGCCTGAATAGCAATAGCGGCTAAAGCGGAATAACTCATTATATCATTTGGTTCTCTTAAATGACCATGACCGGTTGAAAAACCACCATTAAATAATTTATTCAAATCAATTTGACAACAAGTTGTTGTCCCCATTGGCATAAAATCCATATCATGAATATGAATATCACCATTTTCATGAGCTTCGGCAAACTTTGGTTTCATCAAATATGCTTTAGCAAATTCTTTAGAAACAGTGCTGCCATACTGAAGCATTGTGCCCATCGGTGTATCACCATCAACATTAGCGTTCTCTCTTTTAGCGTCTTCTTCAAAAGCTGATTTTAAGCCTAAGCCTTCAATAGATTTCAAAAATTTATGTTGTTTCTTTTCTCCAAAGAAAACTTTTCTAGAAACATTTCTTCTTTCGCGATATTCAGAAAATGATTTATAAACATCTTCATATCCTTCTTTTTTTAATTCATCTTCAATTAAATCTTGAATTGTTTCTATTTTTATTTTACCAGCATTGGCGTAATCTTTTTCTATTTTATCAATAACAGCATTATATACTTTATTGATATCTTCTTCTTTATATTTATATTCTTCATTTTCAATGATACTATCAAAGCCTTTTTTTATTGCTACGGCAATCTTAGTACCATTCCATGCAACTTTCTTACCATTTCTTTTAACAACCTCTAAGTCGTTTAATTTTTCTACTACTTCTGTCATCATTACCCTCCCTTATTTTCACTCTCATTATTTCACAATCAGGTAAAAAGGTCAATAGAAAATGTTCGTTTTTTTCAACTTTTTTTGAGGAGCTTTTCACTAACCCTTTATTTTCACCATTTTTGTCAAAAATTAAAAAAACGTAAATTTACATTTTTCCTATTTTCTTATTTTTTTCAATTTTTGGTAATTCTATTTTTTTGCAAAAATCGGTGCCCAGCCCTTTTAATTTAAGGC
>CALVRP010000090.1 GCA_944358665.1 uncultured Bacilli bacterium | reverse complement strand
ATTTAATTACATTAATTTTAAAACAGTGGAGGATGGCGAAGAATTTACTATTGCTACAACTCGTCCAGAACTATTACCAGCTATTGTATGTGTTTTTGTAAACCCTAATGATGAAAAACATAATCATTTAATTGGAAAAACAGCTCATATTCCAGTTATCGATGTAGAGGTTCCAATTATGGGTGATGAAAAAGTAGCTATCGATAAAGGAACCGGTGTCGTTATGTGTTGCACGTTTGGTGACCAAACAGATATTGAGTGGTGGAAAAAATATAATTTACCACTTAAATATATTTTTACTGAAGATGGAAAAATAATTGATAGTGTACCAACTTATGGTGGTATGAAAATTAAAGAAGCTCGAAAGAGAATAATTGAAGATTTACAAGCTGGTGGCTTTGTTGTTAAAATTGAAGAACTTGAACACGAAGTTCAAACTCACGAAAGATGTGGCCGGGAAGTTGAGTATTCAGTAATGAACCAATGGTTTATTGATACAATGAGTCATAAAGAAGATTTTTTAAAGATTGGTAATGAAATAAAGTGGCATCCTACTCATATGCAAAATAGATATAATGAGTGGGTTGAAAATATTATGTGGGATTGGTGTATTTCTAGGAAAAGATATTTTGGTGTTCCTTTCCCAGTTTGGTATTGTAAAGATTGTGGCCGGCCAACATTTGCAAAAAAAGAAGACTTACCAGTAAATCCATTAGTAGATTCACCAAAGATAGATAAATGCCCTAAATGCGGCTGTACTGAATTTGTTCCTGAAACAGATGTAATGGATACTTGGGCGACCTCTTCCGTAACACCATTAATCAATATGCGTTATGGTGAAAAAGATAACTATGAAGATATTTTAAAACCTATGAGTTTAAGAACTAATGCTTCAGAAATAATAAGAACATGGGATTTTTATACAATTGTTAAGAGTTTTTATCATTTCGGACAAAGACCATGGGATAATGTTATGATTTCAGGATTTGTAATGGCTGGTAAGGGTGAAAAAATAAGTAAATCTAAAGGAAATAGTAAAATAGAGCCAATGGACGCTATAAAAAAATATTCTGCTGATGTAGTGCGCTATTGGGCTGGGACCGGACGTTTGGGAACTGATATAGTTTATAGTGATGAAACATTATTGAGAGGAAAAAAGTTAATTAACAAAATATGGAATGTATCTAAATTTATAGAAATGCATCTTCAAGATTACAAAGATAAAGAAATTACAGATTTTGAATATTTTGAATATATAGATAAATGGATGTTAGGAAAATATCAAGAAATGGAAAAAGGTTTTATAAAGTATTTAGATGAGTATGAAGTTGGTCTAGCTTTAAACACTTTAGAAAAATTCTTCTGGAATTTCTGCGATAACTATATTGAAATTGTTAAACATAGATTATATCGTCCAGAAGAATTTGGCCAAGAGGCTAGATATTCAGGGCAAAAAACTATATATACTTTATTATATAAATTATTACAAGACTTTAGTATATTCTTTCCATTTATTACTGAAGAAATTTATCAAGAGATATATCATCAAGCAAAATCTATTCATTTAACCGAAATTAAACCATTAGACTTTAATTTTACTAATGAAATAAAAAATGGTGACTTAATTGTTGAAATAATAAGTAAGGTTAGAGGCGAGAAAACTAATAATAATGTATCCTTAAAAACACCGGTAAAATTGTTAGATATTAGTTTAAATGATGAGCTTAGTGATGCCATTAATAAATCTATTAAGGACTTCAAAGCAACTTTATTTATAGAAAATATGAATATTTCTTCTATTGAAGAAGACTATCAAATAAATAATATTGAACTTGAACTAGGTGATTGACATTTATAGATTTTTTTGCTATATTAAAAACTATAAGGAGGACGATATGTATGAAAAATTTTAAAATAGTTTATGATACAACAAAAAAACGTACTTATTCTGCTGTGGATAGGGATATTGAAGTTTGGTAGACATTAAAAAAAGTAATAGTCATATTATTGCTTTTTTATTTTATGGAGGTAGTTATGAGCATTAAACAAAAAGTTCCTGTTTTAAATGATGGCTGGGTTATAAAAGGAACCAAGGAAATTCCTAGATTAGTAAATTTAAAAACAACAAAAATTATAAATTTAACAGGCGAAACTTTAGATTATATTTTGCTTTGTGATGGTACAAATGATTATTTGGATATTGAACAAAAGTATCCTCAATTTGATTATGAAACGATTGACTCATTTTATAAACAATTTGAAGAAGAAAATGTTATATCTATCATTAATAAAAAGATTTCAAAAATTAATATAGATATCGCTATGGGAACTAAAGAACCATGGCTTAAGGAAGTGCATCTTGATATTACTAATAATTGTAATTTGCGATGTAGACATTGTTTTTGGGGTGAAAATTTAAAAAAAGAAGAAAACATACCTTATGAAAAATGGGAAAAAGCTATTGATGATATGCATAATTCCGGTGTAGCCAGAATAGTATTAAGCGGTGGTGAAGCTTTAACATACAAAGAACTTTATGAGATTGTTAAGCATATTTATGATTGTAATATTATGTTAGCTTCAATATTTACTAATGGTACTATTTATAATGAACAGTTTAAAAAGATACTTGACTTTATAGTGGAAAAAAATATGAGAATGGTGTTTTATGTTAGTCTAGATGGCTTTACAGCACAACAACATGATTTTATTCGTGGTAAAGGCAATTTTGATAAGACCATATATTTTTTAAAGGAATTAAAAAAATATAAAGATGCAAATAATGCAGAGTTTAAAATTATTGTAAATAGTTTAATACATAAACAAAATTATAAAGATTTAATATCTTGGTATTACTTTATTGATGATTTAGGGCTTTATGGCTGGCGTTTTACAACAGGAAGAGTTTCTGGATTTTTAAAATGTAATGTTGATAAAATCAAAGTAAGTGTTCATGATTGTGAAGAGGAATTTTTAAAATTAATAAATTTTTTAATTGATAAGTATAAAAAAGGGGAAAATATAATGTATGTAAATATTGAAAATTTATTTTCAACTAAAGCTTTAAAAGATAAAGTTATGTATATTTTTGATGAAAATTTAAATATTTGTGATTATAAATATAATGCATGTAGTGTTGATCCCCATGGCAATGTACAATTTTGTACAGGCTGGCAAAATATAAAATACGGTAATGTTTTTAAAGAGAATATTGAAAACATTTGGCTTTCACCCGAGCTTCAAAAATTAAAAAATATGAAAATAAAGGAAATTAAAGATTGTCAAGATTGCAGGTATTTAAAATATTGTGGTGGTGGATGTCGTCTAGAGTGTAAAAATATTTATGCTAAAGATGAAACCATTTGTGCTAATTTCAAAATATTTGAAGAAAAAATAATACCACTTTTAAAAGCCAACAATATAAGATTTGACATTTAAAAAACACTATTTATTTCTTTAAAATAAGTTACTTTTAATGGTGTTTATTTAAATAAAAATTATATGACTAAATCACCCAAGAGTATTGTGGATAACGAAAGAAAACAATTAGAAAAAGAAGAAAATGAATTAAAAGTTATTTTAGAGAAATTATCATAAATTATAATGAAAAAAAACTATTGCAATTTAATTTTAATTGTGTTATATTAGTATCAGAGAATAGAAAGGTGAGGAGGTGAAATAGATGAGAGGAAACAAAGGTTTTACTTTGATAGAGTTACTTGCTGTATTAGTTATCTTAGCTATTATTGCCTTGATCACCACTCCTATCATCTTAGGTGTTATCGAAGATTCTAGACAGAAAGGTGCTGAGGACAAGGCTTGGGGTGTAATTGATGCTATTAAGCTTGCTTATACAGAAGATCAAACAGGGAATAACCCTAGTTATACTGTAGGAAGTGCAATTACTTTTGGAGGTAGTAGTGATCCTGTTGTTGGATCAGCTACTGTAAAAGCAAGTGGTCAAATGCCTTCTGCCGGAACAGCATCTATTGCTGAAGATGGAACAATTACGGTAACTGGTTTAAAATTCGATCAATATACTTGTAGTAATAATGGTGATCCGAATACTATGACTTGTACAAAATAATTATTTTAAAAAGCCGAATTGATTTTGGCTTTTTTTGTGTCAATAAATATCTTGAAAAAATTATATTAATATGTTACTATTAATAATAGAGGCTGGTTATATGAAGGATAATAAAATAGAGGTCAAAGGAAGAAATTGGGAAGGTATAATAGTAATAATCTTATTAATGGTTGTTTTTGCGGTACTAACTCCTTATGTTACTAAAATTATTTATAATGCTCAGGTTACAGGGGCTATAAGTAGTATTGAAGGTTTATCTATTGCCGTGAAGACAACATATACTGAAGGTAATTTAACTGGTGTCATTGCGCTTCCTTTTGAAGTAAAATATGAAGATAAGGAGTATGTTGCTTATTCTAATGGGGCTAAAATAGATGTAGAAATTAAAGTGGATGGTAGTAATCCTAAAAGTGGTAGTATAATTATTAATCGTGATGGGGCGATTGAGATTCAAGATTTAAAATATGGTTTAGTTACTTGTAATAAAAAAGCAGAAGACTCTGAGGCAACCTGTGAATGAGGACTTTAAGAGTTTTTTTTATGATTAAAATATGATAAAATTATATTGGTGAAGAAAATGAAACAAGAAAATATTAGAAATTTTTCCATTATTGCACATATTGATCATGGAAAAAGTACAATTGCTGATAGAATATTAGAGCTTACTGGTGCTATTAGTCAAAGAGAAATGCAGGCTCAACTTTTAGATAATATGGATATTGAGAGAGAAAGAGGTATTACAATTAAATTAAATGCTGTACAACTTTCTTATAAATACCAAGATGAAGAATATACTTTGCATTTAATTGATACTCCAGGACATGTGGATTTTTCTTATGAAGTATCCCGTAGTCTAGCTGCTTGCGAAGGCGCAATATTAGTTGTTGATGCGGCCCAAGGAATAGAAGCCCAAACATTGGCGAATGTTTATTTGGCCTTAGAAAATGATTTGACAATTATTCCGGTTATTAATAAAATTGATTTGCCTAATGCTGATGTTGACAAGGTAAAAAAAGAACTTAAGGATACTTTAGGCTTTACTGATGATGAAATAATTCTAACTAGTGCGAAAACAGGAGAAGGAATTAAAGAACTTGTTCAGGCGATTATTGAAAGAATTCCAGCTCCAGCTGGCGATGTTAATAAACCACTCCAAGCTTTAGTTTTTGATAGTTATTTTGATTCTTACCGTGGGGTTGTTGCTTTGGTTAAGATTGTAAGTGGTAAAGTAAGCGTGCATGATAAAATAAAATTAATGGCTACAGGTGCTGTTCATGATGTTACTGAACTTGGAGTCCATACGCCAAGTGAAAAACATAAAGATACTTTAGTGGCAGGAGAGGTTGGTTATATTTGTGGAAGTATTAAAAGTATTGCCGATATTAAAGTAGGTGATACCATTACTTTGGCAAGTAATCCAGCCAGTGAGGCTTTACCTGGTTATAAACCAATGAAACCAATGGTATTTTGCGGTATTTATCCAATAGAGTCAAATAAATATACTGATTTAAGAGAAGCTTTAGAAAAGTTAAAATTAAATGATGCGGCTTTAGATTTTGTTCCAGAAACGTCTAAGGCTCTAGGGTTTGGTTTTAGATGTGGCTTTTTGGGCCTTTTGCATTTAGAAATTACTTTAGAGAGAATTGAGAGAGAGTTTAATATTGATTTAATCGCGACAAGTCCCTCTGTTATTTATAAAGTTACTTTGACTGATGGTAGTGTGATTGATGTTGATAGTCCAGCTAAAATGCCGGATAGAGGTAAAATTAAAAAAGTTGAAGAACCTTATATTAAAACTAATATTTTAGTTCCAACCACATATATTGGCCCAATTATGGAACTTTGTCAAAATAAGCGTGGAACTTATGATAAAATGGATTATTTAGATCAGACAAGAGTTAATATTCATTATGATATACCTTTATCAGAAATTGTTTATGATTTTTTTGATAGACTTAAAAGTATGACAAGAGGGTATGCATCTTTTGATTATGATTATATTGGACTTAAAGAAAGTAATTTAGTTAAAATGG
>CALVRP010000089.1 GCA_944358665.1 uncultured Bacilli bacterium | reverse complement strand
CAAGGATAGCTAAGGAAAGTATAGACTTTAATCAAACAAGAGTAGAACCTGGAGATAATATTCCACTAACTTTTAGTTATGATAATAAACCTAGTTATGATGTGGATAAACAAGTACCATGCTATTTAATTTATACTAATGAAAAAACACATAAAATTATATTAGACAATTTAAATAAATCAAGTATGTATGGTGGCCTTGATGACATTAAAGGTGTTGGCCCTAGATATTGTCCATCTATTGAAGATAAAGTGGTTAGATTTAGAGATAAAGAAAAACATCAATTATTTTTAGAACCAGAAAGTTTATATTATGATGATATTTATTTACAAGGATTTTCTACTAGTATGCCGCATGAAGTTCAAGAAGAAATGGTTCATAGTTTACCAGGATTAGAAAAAGCTAAAATATTAAAATATGCTTATGCGATAGAATATGATGCTATTTATCCAACACAGTTAACGGCTTCATTAGAAACTAAAATAATCGAAAATTTATTTACAGCCGGTCAAATAAACGGGACAAGTGGTTATGAAGAGGCTGCTGGTCAAGGTTTAATCGCCGGAATAAATGCCGCTTTAAAGCTAGAAGGTAAAGAACCATTAATATTAAAAAGAAATGAAGCTTATATTGGCGTATTAATAGATGATTTAATCACAAAAGGAATAAGAGACCCATATCGTTTACTTACGTCACGAGCTGAATATCGTTTACTTTTAAGAGATGACAATGCCGATTTAAGATTACGTGAATATGGTTATAGGGTAGGTCTAATAAATGAAAAGCAATATCAAAGATTATTAGATAAAAAACAAAGTATAAAAAATCTTTTAGAAGAGTTAAAAAATATAAAAATAACCTCAAAGGAAAATGACTATTTAAAAACTTTAAATACTTCTTTACTTAAAAATGGAATAACCCTATATGATTTAGTAAAAAGACCAGAAGTTGATATTACCAAAATAACAAAATATTTAAATAATAATTATAATTCTGATGTTCTCGGACAAGCAGATATTATGATAAAATATAAAGGATATATCGATAAAGCTATAAAAGATGCTAAAAAGATGGAAGATTTAGAGAAAAAGAAAATACCTGATGATATAAATTATGATAAAATTCATAATTTAGCTAGTGAAGCTAAGCAAAAATTAAATGAGATAAGGCCAACGTCTTTAGGACAAGCTTTAAGAATAAGTGGAGTCAATCCATCTGATGTCTCTATTTTGATGGTTTATTTAAAAAAGGAGTATAGACATGAATCATGATGAATTTATAAAAGCATTAAAAGCAATGAATATAGATATTCAAGATAAAATGCTAGAACAATTAGAAAAATATTACGAATTACTTGTTGAGTGGAATCAAAAAATGAATTTAACTGCTATCACTGATAAAAAAGATGTTTATTTAAAACACTTTTATGATAGTTTAACACTTTGCAAAGTAATTAATTTAAAAGAAGAAGAAAGTTTATGTGATATTGGAACTGGAGCCGGTTTTCCTGGAATTGTTTTAAAAATATGTTTTCCACATTTAAAACTAACTTTAGTTGATTCTTTGAATAAAAGATTAGTCTTTTTAGCAGAAGTTTTAAAAACGTTAAAATTAGATAATGTTGAAATTGTCCATGCTAGAGCAGAAGAATATGCGAAGAAAAATCGTGATAAATTTGATGTTGTAACAGCTAGAGCCGTGGCACCTTTAAATATTTTATTGGAATACTGTATTCCTTTACTAAAAAAAGGTAAATATTTTATAGCTTTAAAAGGAAATGAAGATATTACTTTATATCAAAAAGCTATGGAAAAAGTATTTGTTAAAATAGAAAAAGTCGAAGTTTTTAACTTACCAATCGAAAATAGTATTAGAACAATTATAAAAATAAAAAAAGAAAAATCCACACCAGACAAATATCCAAGAAAGTATTCGGAAATAAAAAAAAGTCCCCTTTAAACTAGAAAATTTTCTAGTTTTTTTGTTACTTTAAAAAAACATATTGAATTATTTCCCAAAAAATAGTATTATAATAATGGAAGAATAGAAGGGAGGGGTACTTTATGGATGAAAACGGGAAATTTGTTGAGCTAAATATTAATGATATTTTACCTAATAGATTTCAACCACGTATTTATTTTAACGAAAAAAAGTTAAACGAATTAGCAATATCAATCGATAAACATGGAGTAATTCAACCAATTATAGTAAGACCAGTTAATAATAAATATGAAATAATTTCTGGAGAAAGAAGATATAAAGCTAGTAAACTTGCCAATAAAGCTACCATCCCTGCTATAATTAGAAACTTATCAGATCGTGATAGTGAAGAAATTGCTTTGCTAGAAAATGTTCAAAGACAAGATTTAACGCCTATTGAAGAAGCTGTATCTTATAAAAGAATTTTAGATTCTGGATATATGACTCAAGAAGAATTAGCAAAAAAACTTGGAAAATCACAACCGACTATAGCTAATAAAGTTCGATTATTAAATTTAGATGATACGGTTCAAGAAGCTTTATTGTATGGAAAAATTTCTGAAAGACACGCACGTTCTTTATTAAGACTTACTAATAGAGAAATGCAAAGGAATATGCTTAGTAGAATAATTAGTGAAAGATTAACAGTTAGAAAAACTGATGAAGAAATTGCGAAAGCACTTAAAAATCAGCCGAAAATAGAACCTATCACTAATAATCAGACTACATTAGAACCCCAAACTAATGTATTGAAAACAAGTGTGGCTGCTGAAAGTCTATTTGCTGATAATGAAATACCTAAAAAGGACGAAAGAAAGGATGGTTTTATGGATATCGATAAAATAATGCGCGAAGCTAAAGATATTAATGTAGATAATAAACCAAATGATATAAGTCAGTTAATGAATCAAGATCCAAGTATGAAAACCTCTTCAGAAAATATTGTTGCACCAAACCCTGCCCAAATGCCAAATCCGCAACTTGGTCAGGCTTCCACTAACGCGCAGCCAATTGTTAATGATGATAATAAGTTTGTTCATTATATTCCAACCGAAACCCCGAAAGTTGAAGAAGTAAAGCCACAAAATACCTCTGGTGTTAGTTTTAATAGTATTTTTAATTCTACTCCTGCTGACTTAGTATCAAATAGTAAACCAGTTCAGAAAGAACAATCTATTATTCAAGCTGATCCAGTATCTGCAGAAAATAATAAATCAGAGACTATTAATGCTGAGGAATCATCTAATGTGGTTATGGCAAATGAAAATAATAATTCTATAGCTTCAGCAGTATCAGCTGCTTTTGAAGCCGCTGCTAATTCTGCTAATAATGAAAACAATATTAGCAATCCAAGTATTCAAATACAAGCAAATCAAAGTGTTTCAAATCCCAACGTATTAGAAACAAATTTTGGTACAGTTAATGATGTTCCAGAAACAACATCAATTGTAAATGAACTTAATACTTTAACAACAGAAAGTTCCCCTTTAGAGCAAAATGCTAATGCTTCAATTTCTCCAATAACAAATAGTATTCCAGAACGTCCTGTAGATAATATTTCAATTTCAGAAGCATCATCAATTCCTTCGGCATCTGAAAATACCGTTCCTAGTATACAAAATGAAACTATAACAGCTCCTAGTGTTAATCACATCCCAGAAACACCCGTTTCTCCAGTGTTTAATCAATCTAGTGTTTTCCCATCGACTAATAATATTCCAATAGAAGATATATACGAGGATAATATAGAAGAATCTAATCAAGAAGTTAAACCAAGTATGATGTCAACACCAACCAAAGCTGTTAATGTTAATAATTTTAGGAATATCATTCATTTAATTAGAGAATGTGCTGATAAAATAGAGGCCCTCGGATATAATATAAATTTAGATGAAGTAGATTTAGATAATAATTATCAAGTAACTTTTACAATAGACAAATAATTCTGTTAATAATTATTAACAGTTTTTTATTAGGTGATAGAAATGAACAAGCAAGACCAAATTGATAAATTTACAAAAATATTATTTAAAATAGGTAAAGATGATTTAACTAATTTTAAAAAAAATATTAAAACTTTAATA
>CALVRP010000088.1 GCA_944358665.1 uncultured Bacilli bacterium | reverse complement strand
GGTTAGTATATGGCCTTGCCAAGGCTAAGATGCCGGTTCGATTCCGGTCACTTGCTCCATTATGAAATTAACCCTTGAAAAATCAAGGGTTTTTGTATATCAAAATATAATTAGGTACATATTAGGTACAAATTTTACAAAAATTCTGAAATTATTTCTTTTAAATAACTATTGTTAAACCAGAAACATTGTTTAGTAAATTCACTTGCGCCAGTAACCTTATCTTTAACCGGAAGCGATATTGTATCTCTAGCATTTCTGCCATGAGGTCTAACATGACAAACTCCATTATCACTCATCCCTGGAAAATTAGTAATTCTTCTTCCTCTTTTATCAATATAATTTACAATGTTACCAGTTCTAATAACTTCTTGCGTTTTTTCATACATTGATTTTACTTTTGACTCAATAATAGCTTCTGGCATATTCCATAATTTAATACCCTTGAATACATATTCGCCATTTTCTTCTTTAAATATAAAAAACATATATTTAGTAGTTTCCAATTCTTCTTTTAAATTCGAATTCTCAAAATCAGTATTCATTATTTGATCAAATTTGAAATATGGAAATGACATTGATTCTATAATCCTTCCATTTGATTCTACCCTAATAGTTTTAGGAATGATATTTGCTTTTATAAATTCGTCTGTATCCTTTAATTTGGATTTAACATTAAACATTCTGCTAATAATCATATTTAGAACATTCTTTGCTTTAGAATCGATATTTAGCTCTTTCATTAATTCAGATTGAGTTTTACCCTTATACCGATTAATAATATTTTGAATAAAATCAGCAAATGAATTTTCCGTTCCTTTTAATATCTTTTCTACATCTTCATAATTACCAATGTACTTTCTAACAAGTCCAGTCATATAAGACGTTTTAAAACAAAAAGCTCTTTGCATTGCTTTAATGTCAGAAAATGGTTGTTTTCTTTTGGAATTTTTATTAGCACCTTTAGTACAAGCACCTAAATACATTGTATCAGCTTCTGATATTTCGTGTGCTTTGCCATCTCTGATTTTTTGAATAATATATTCCCAATCTTTTTTGATAATAGGCATATCCTCGTTTGGAAAAGAATATAAAAGTTCATTTGTTATTTTTAAATCTTCTTTCTTTTTATCTTTTTCCCATAAATACCAAATTATTTGCAATTTGCTATTTTTAGATAAAAAATGTGAGGTTTCAAAAGTATTTTTATATTCAGACATGTAATCAATAATATTTAACACTAATCTTTCTTTGGCAGACAAAGTATTATTTTTATTTTTCTTATACGGCGTCACTTTAAGTTCAATACCCGCCTCCTCAAAATCAGGGCGTGAAAACGAGTTGATATTCATTCCAAAAACATCAGTTTCAAATAAATGCCCAAAAAAGGCCTTATTAAATACTTCATCATTATCATCAAACTCTTCGCTTTTAACAGTTTTTACTGTCATATTTTGTAATTCTCCAAAAGTTTTACCAAGTGCTGATTGAGATATAACTCTAATTTCTTCTTCTGTATAAATTTTTTTCATTTTTTCTCCTTTCGATCTTGTCATAATGACAAAAATGCTGTAAAATAGTTATATAATCTTGATCTTTTTTAACTAATATTATATAATAAATATTGTTAAAAGTTAATATTTTAATTTACAAATATTATAATATATTTATGAGTCTTGCACAATGTTAGGAGGCAGTACGCATGGAAAAAACAGTAATTGAACTTTTCGCTGGAGTTGGTGGATTTAGATGCGGTTTAAATAAGGTAGAATTAAATAATGATAGAGTAAGGGAAAATGGTAATTGGAACTTCGTATGGGCTAATCAATGGGAGCCTGCAACTAAATCACAAGAAGCTTATGAATGTTATGTTAAAAGATTTGGAAGTGACAATGTATCTAATGTCAATATATTTGATGTTGATAAGAAAACAATCCCTAATCATACTTTATTAGTTGGTGGGTTTCCTTGTCAAGATTATTCAGTTGCTAGAACTTTATCTGGCAGTAAAGGTCTTAAGGGAAAAAAAGGCGTTCTTTGGTGGGCAATAGTTGATACCATTAAAGCAAAGAAACCACCATTTCTATTTTTAGAAAATGTGGATAGATTATTACTTTCTCCAGCTAGTCAAAGAGGAAGAGACTTTGGAATGATGCTAAGAAGTTTATATGATAATGGTTATGCAGTTCAATGGCGAGTAATAAATGCCGGAGAATATGGAGAACCACAAAAAAGAAGAAGAACATATATAGTTGCTTATAATAAGTCTACTAAATATTATAAACAAATGAAAAAATTAAATATGAAAGATATCATAGTTAAAGATGGAATTTTTGCAAAACAGTTTCCAGTTAAAGATAATGAACTTGATTGTAATATGACAAATGTATCTAAACAAATGTATAAAGATTTAGCAGATGTTAGTGATAACTTCCAAACACAATTTTATAATGCTGGAGTAATGTGCGAGGGAAAAATCTATACAGCTAAAATGGAATCTGATTGTAATGATATTTATCCGTTAAAAAAACTTAGAGAAGTGCAAGAAGTTGCAGATAAATATTTTTTATCAGATGAAAAAATAGAAAAATTCAGATATTTAAAAGGTAGCAAAAGAATTCCCAGAACGAAACCTAACGGAGACCATTATGTGTATTCTGAAGGAGCTATGGCATTTCCAGATAACCTTGAAGCGCCAGCTAGAACAATGTTAACATCTGAAAGCGGATTAAGTAGAATGTCTCATG
This sequence comes from uncultured Bacilli bacterium, assembly GCA_944358665.1. Taxonomy (GTDB): domain Bacteria; phylum Bacillota_I; class Bacilli_A; order RF39; family UBA660; genus Coprosoma. Next base: position 4,044 of record CALVRP010000088.1, on the reverse strand, counting down.
TTATAGAAGATTATAAAACTGGTAAATTAAGATTACTAACCCCGCTTGAATGTGAAAGAATAAACGGTTTCCCTGATAATTGGACTAATACAGGCATGACCGATAAAAAAAGATATTTTATGATGGGAAATGCTTTAGTGGTTGGTGTTGTTACTAAAATAGGAATTGAATTAGAAAAAATTATTGATAATGAAAACTAATTATTAAAAAATGTTACTAAAAGTTTATACATCATTCATGAGAGTATCTACTAAAGTGTGCGTAACACCTTTAGTAGACACTCCATTTGATTAATAAGCACGGAATTCCTTATATTTCGGGCTTTTTATGTTTTTATTAATAATTTATTAGGGTAAAATTAGTTTCTTTCTCTTTATGCACCAACTCATGTACCAAAATGTTAATTTATCTTTTATTTATATATATTTATATGTAATAAAAATCAATCAAAAATAATAAAAGACCAACTTAAAATTGATCCTATTATTAAATTTTATATTAGTTTAATATAATATCATCGCCGGTTAATATTAAATCATTTAATATTTCCTTAAAATAATCCAATGGAAAAGGATCTGCATCAACATAAATATCAGGCCTATTTTTATAATGTAAGTCATGAATTTGATAAACTAATTTCTTTACTTCTTTATAATCATCTGACTTAATTTTCCTAATCACAAACATCACTCCTAGTTAATAAAAATTTAAAGCCTATATTGAAGATTATTTTATATTACGTTTACTAAATTAAACATTTTAAAAAGCATCATAATCTTTCATCAAAAATTATCTTTAACTATTATAAATATCTAAAACTTCTAACATTTCATTAACTATTACTTCGTTTTTCTTATTTAATGATACACTATCCTTTAGCACTTTTTCTAATTCATCTAATTTTACATATCTAAGTTCAAAATTACCCTCTTTTTCACTATCAGTATATTTTGTTAATTCTAAATCAGGTTTTTTATCAGTTTCGATTTTATAGTAATAATATTCATAACTATTATTCACACCTTTTTTAGGATAATCTTTACAAATTTTTGTCATTTTATAAAATGGTGTTAAAGTTTCACCGGTTAAAGTAATACCCGTTTCTTCTAAGACTTCTCTATTTAATGCTTCTTCTAGGCTTTCACCTTCTTCGACATGACCACCGATAAAATGATATGAGTTACTTGAAAACGCTAAAAGCACTTCTTCCTCTGAATTAATAAGCATTATTTTAACTCTTTTGATAGTATCAGAAATTTCATTTTCTTTTATATTGTCATAATTATAAACTACTTCTTTCATTTGAATACCTCCATCATTTAACTAGTGTTTTATTTTTAAATGCATTTAATATTTCCTTAGAATAAGCTATTACATTTTCTTTTAGCTCATCATTTTTAAGTCTAGTTAATAATCTAAAATCATCGACCATACTATAAATTAGCATTCTTTCTTCTAAATAATCAACATCGTTTAATTCTTCGTAATATCTTTTAATATATTCAAATAAATTTTTATAATCCTCTGGTTTTTGATAAGGATCCATTTGGATATCCGCCCATTTCCATGGCTCTTTTATACTTCTATACAATAATCTTAAATCATAGTCAAAAGGAGCAACTACAGAATCATTAAAATCAATTAATTTTATTTTTTTATCATTATCAATTAAAACATTATCAAAATGTAAATCACCATGAATTAAACAAAATCTGTTATCTGCCAGCACCTTATCATATTTATCAGTAGCATTTAAAATAATACCTTTTTCTTCTTCCGTAAATAAATCTTCAGTTTGCTTAAAATACGATAAAACTTTTTCTTTTATTTCACCGCACCAATCATATGCCGGATATTCTTTTAAGTGAATATTTTTTAATACTAAAACTAAATATTTTATAAAAGTTTCTCTTTGTAATTCATTCATTTTATACCAATGGTAATACACTGATTTGCCGGTTACTTTTTCTATTATTTCATATACATATGGGACAATCTCTTTGGATGCGTCATATTTATATAAAACTGGAATGCTTTCATTATTTTGATTAGAATTATAAAAATTAGCTTCAATATCAAATAAGTCTTCTTTTTCTTTGTTACCACAAACTTTAATTATATACTTACCATTAACACTAAATATACTATTATTGAACCCAGCATTAACTTCTTCTACTTTTTTAATCTCTCCAAAAATATCACTATTAGCTTTCGTAATGGTTTTAGCAAGTTCTAATCTTTGTTTTACCAAGTTTTCTTTAACTTCAAATATTTCAAATATAACTTTGGTACCTTCATTAAAAGTTGGATTTGCTAATTTAAAATAATCAATATGAGTCTTTTGCCAATTTTCATAATTATCTTCACTATCAAGAGAAGATAATTTTTCTGTAATATTTTTAAATTCAGTTATGATTACTTTATTAGTTTTAGTAATGCAGGCCTTTTTTTCATTATCAAAAGTAAGTATTTTTTCTTCACCTATTTTCGGAATATTATTTTTTTCATATAATGAAATTGATGCAGTCTTTTTACCAGATAATACTAATTGTACTAATTTATCGTTATCTATATCAAAATGCCATGTTTTTAATTCATTATTCATATTTACCCTCTTTTCTAATTAAATATTTAATATAATTTATGCGAGTTCTTGTTTATCAAATGTCATAACTTCATAATCTGTTAAATCAATACCTTTTTCTAAATATACATCTTCAGTATTCATAACTTTAGTTTGCTCTTTTGAGTAACCTAGATCCTCGGCTAGCTGATAAATATCAGAAACGTTTGTACCTTCAATTTCAATATATGGTTCAAGTAATGGCCACTCATCTATTTCCACCAACATTCCTTTATAAGTATAAGTAGTTCTCTTCTTTTCTACTAATTTTCTTTTATGATAGCCCATTTCTTCAATAAGTTTATTAGCTGTTTCAAAATCATCAGTAACAATTTCAACTTCTTTTACTTGATCAATTTCATATTCAGCTGCCGTATTATAAATATATTTTAAAGTTAATTCTACTTTATCACCATCTTGTCTTAAACGAAGCCATTTAAAAAATCTATTTTTGGTATCTTTAATTTTTTCTAAAACCTTTTCATCTTCCAACTTATTCAAATCGATATTATTGATATTCTTTTCAATATATTCATCTATCAACAGTCCATGAAAATGGCTACGGAAAAAATTTTTATCTTCATCAGTAAATACTGGTTTGACATAAGAAATAACATTTATTAATTTTTTTAATGAGTTTCTTAAACCGGTAATTTTATAATCTTCTAAAGCGAGTCTATACATAAGTATTGGGTCATAGCAGTCATAAGTATATATTTTTTGTACCCGTGACTCAATAAACTTGGCTCCTATTTTTTCAAGTTTTTTAATCATTTCTTCTTTATTGATTTTTAAAATTTTGATTTCTAATTCTTGATAATTCATTCTATCCCTCCTTTTATTTATTTCATTATAAAAGTAATAAAACAAAAAATCAAGTTTTTCCTTTAATTTTAAGTATAATTGCAATATAAAACAAAAAAACTTATCGATTTGATAAGTTTAAAATAATTAATCTTTAAATAATCTTTTAAGTATCGGTTTACCAATTTCATACAAGAATAAACCAACAAAGTTAAATAAGAATAATAATATAAGACTAAATATATCTAACTGAACTAAGCCAATAAATGAACCAATTGGTGTTAAGAATACTAAGAATTCAATAGCTAAAACAATAAGTAAACCGATATTCATATATTTATTAGAAAATAGGCCTTGTTTATAAGCAAATTCTTTTAAATTACGACATGATACCGCATAAAGAATTTCTTGAATAACAATAGTAAATAAAGCTAGTGAAGCGGCAACTTTGGCATCAAAGAAATTTAATGCCATAAAATAAGTAAATAATGCTAAAACCGTTTCAACAATAGCGGAATAAATAATACAAGAATTTATGAATGGTGTAAATATTGGTTTATCAATTCCTCTTGGTGGTTTTTCCATAACCCCTTTTTCGGCCTTTTCGAAAGATAAAC
>CALVRP010000087.1 GCA_944358665.1 uncultured Bacilli bacterium | reverse complement strand
TGCCTCACCTTCAGCAATTTTTATTTGTGATTCTTTTTCTGCTTCAGCTCTTAAAATGGCGCTTTGTTTTTCACCTTCAGCAATTAAAATACTAGATTTCTTTTCACCTTCAGCTCTTAAAATTGCTTCACGGCGCTCCCTTTCAGCACGCATTTGTTTTTCCATGGCTTCTTGAATATCTCTAGGTGGTAAAATATTTTTAACTTCAACCCTATTAACTTTAATTCCCCATGGATTGGTTGCTTCATCAAGGATTGAACGCATTTTAGCATTAATTGTATCTCTTGAAGTAAGTGTTTGATCAAGTTCTAATTCACCAATAATATTTCTAAGCGTTGTAGCTGTTAAATTTTCAATTGCACTAATTGGATTATCTACACCATAAGTATATAATTTTGGATCTGTAATTTGATAATAAACAACAGTGTCTATTTGCATTGTAACATTATCTTTTGTAATAACTGGTTGTGGTGGAAAGTCTTTTACATTTTCCTTTAAACTAACATTACTTGAAATTCTATCGATAAAAGGTATTTTTATATGCAAGCCATTATGCCAAGTAGCATAATAAGAACCTAATCTTTCAATAACATAACATCTTGATTGTGGAACGATCTTGATATTAGGAATAACAAGAACGATCACTAAAATTAATAAAACTATTAAAACTCCCATTTACTTCTCTCCTTCTTTTTGAACTTTTAGGTAAACCCCATCAATATCTAAAACCTTAACAATTTCATCTACATCAATATCCTCATCAGCCTCTGCTGTCCATAATTTACCATCAACTTTAACTTCACCTGATTTATGTTTTGTTATTTTTTCCGTCACAATAGCTTCCATACCAATAACCCGGTCAACGTTAGTTTTTTCTTTTTTCTTATTAAAAGCTTTTAATAAAATCGGCCTAGTAGTTATCAGTAAAACAACACCTAAAATAACAAAAACGGCAAATTGAATTATATAATTATCAGTAAAAAACGATAATATCATTGCTACAATCGCACTAGCGATAAACCAAATTGTTGTTAAATTAATAGTTGTAAATTCAATAAAGGCTAATATGATTATTAATGCAAGCCATACATACCACTGCTCCAAAAATACTCCCTCCTTCTGATTTCATTTTACTATAATATACGCAAAAAAGCAAGGAAAATGCTAAGCCGCCTTTTTTCTCTTGCTTTTACCCGGAATCACTTGTATATTCTCATTTTCTTTATCTTCTTCTTCACTATTAACCCGTTCATCATCTTGCATATCGCCTAAAATAGCTGCCGTTTTTCTAAACAATTCTTTATAATCATCAAGTTTGCGATTTTTCTTTTGTAATGTATCTTGTATTTCTTCAAATTCAGATTGTACTTTAGCCATCTCTTCTTCGTGTTTAGCTCGATTTTCTTCCATTTCTTTTTCATATTTAACACGATTTTTTTCTACTTCTTCTTTTCTAGCTGCTAATTCTTCTTGAGTTTCTCTTAAAGCTGTTTCGGTATCTCTCAAATTATTTTCTGTATCATGAAGTTGCTCAGTTTGATTATCATATTTTCTTTGTAAATCTTTGTATGACCCCTTAACCTCGCTTAATTCATTCGAAACTCTATCACCAAACGTTTTAGAAGCATTTAATTGTACAGTTAATTTTGCATTTTCTCTTTCAAGTGTTTCTTTATCATTAATTAAAGAATCTACTTGCGAAGCTTTAAGTCTATCATATTCTTCATCAGAAATATAACCTTCTTTGTCTTTTAAATCGTTTAATTCTTCTAAAGTGAAGCTATCTTTTCCATAAATTTCTTTAGCTAAAGCAAATAACCATTTTTGATAACTTTCAAAAGCAAAATAATCTTTTAAACCATATTCTTTTGGCTTAACTTCTACATTTTCTTCAGCCATAACTGTTGATTCTACTGAAGGCATTTGTGCGAAAATATCATGGTCTGCTTTTTCTTCTTTATTTTCAGGTTCTCCAAAAATATCATCCATTTTATATTCACCATTAATTACCGAATCTATTGCTGCTTTATCTTCTGGCGTAACAGTTATTTCTTCTTTTTCTTCGTTCTTAACTTCGCCACCGGTTTCATCATCAGTACTAGCTAATGCACTTTCTATTTCCTCATCCGAAGCCGGAATAACTGGCTCATCAAAGTTATAATCAGGAGTAACAGGAATTGTCGAAGTCATTGTTGCCGGTTCTTCATCAACTAATGGTTCTTGCTCATCAGAAGCATTTTCAACAGTTATAGGTTCATTATCAATATTAGGTTCTATTTCAGTTACATTTACTTGTGGAAGTTCAGTTTCAGCCACAGGTTCTGCTGGTGTTTCCTCAACTACTGGTTCAACGACTGGATTTGCTTCTGCAACCGGTATGTCAGTCGGTACTTCTTCAACCATAGGAGTCGCTTCAGCAGCAGGTTCAGTCACAGGTGTTTGTTCAACAACAGGTTCTTCAACTACCGCTTCTATAGCAGGTGTTGAAGCTTGTTCAGCTACTGGCTCTACAACAGGTGCAGATGTATCTTCAACAGCCGTTGTTGGTTCGACAGTAGTTGTTTCAGGCATTTCAAATGAAAAATCGCTCAACTCATCACTAAGACTATTTTGGGGATTAACTTCAGCTACTGAAGCATTATTCTCAGCCACAGAATCCGCATTTTGAACTACTGGTTCAACAACAGTCGTCGTTTCTTCCCCTTTAATAAAATTCACACCTAATAAATTAGCAATAACTTTTTGTTCACTTGCTCGTAAAGCCGCAAGTTGTTCATTTTCTTTATTTAATTCGTCACTTAACGATTGAGCTTCTTTTTCCATTTTCTTTAATTCAGAATTAGCCTTTTTAGCAGCTTTTTTATCTTCGCCGTTAGCAACAGTTCTTAACTCATCTTGTTTAGCATTATTTTGAGCAAGAGCAGTATTTGCCTCTTCGATTTTCTTTGTAATATCAATTATATTAGTTTGTCTTTTACTAAATACATTTAGTTTTCCTTTCATTGACCCTGTTACTTTTACTGGATTATCTCCAGAATACTCAGCTTTTATTTGCATATTATCACTCCTCTTCGTTTCTGATTATTTCACGCATGATATCTTTTACTTCTAGCCATTCCTCATCAGCTATTTTTTCCAACCTATATTTATCGTTTTCTTTAACAAGAACCGATGCATGAATTGTTTCCATGGCTTGATCATCTACTTCACCAAATGTATAAAGAACATAATCTTTTCCATTTTTATCTATTTTAAAATACAATAATACTTTAGCTTCTGCTTCTTTACCATTCTCATCAATGACCGTAATTTTACCATTTTCCATTTGCATACCCCTCCATTCTATTATTCATTATAACACATGAGTTTTTTTTTGACAACTAATTTTATTACCTTTTTATAAACTTGACAAAAAATCATAACCACGCCTAAAAGACGTGGTTTGCACTAGCCCTATAAGGGCATAATATTAGCCAACCATTTTAAAACGGTTGGCTTTCACTTTGTTCAAGCCTCATTGCGCTTTCTCCTAGCTACCCTTTAAAAGGGTTCCTATATTCCTTTTTCGTCATCTTATCTTCTATTTGATCCTCTTTTTCTTGATCTCTTATATATTTTCTGATTGTTGCTTCATTTAGTCCTACCGTGCTTACATAATATCCGGTTGCCCAAAAGTTTCTGTTACCTAACTTATATCTTAAATTGGCATGTCTTTCAAACAACATCATTGTACTTTTTCCTTTCAAATACCCCATAAAACTTGATATACTCATTTTTGGTGGTATCATCAATAGTAAATGTACATGATCTGGCATTAAATGTCCTTCTATTATTTTCACACCTTTATATTGACATAATCTTCCTATGATTTCTTGTAAATCTTTCCTTAATTTGTTATATACCATTTTTCTTCTATATTTTGGAATAAATACTATATGGTATTTGCACATCCATTTAGTATGTGTTAAACTATTTGCTATAGAGCGTCACTCCCTTCTGATATAATTGAGACTCGAACATCTAAATTATATCAGACCGTGCCGCTCTTTTCTGTAAGATTTTAACTCCCACGCATATAATGCGTGGTTTTTACTTCCTACGCTCCGCGTTGGAAGTCCCCTTAAGGTTAATAAAAAAAATTGACAAAATACGTCAATTTTAATAACTCATAAATTCCATAACTATGCAAATTATCATAAATAAAGCTCCTAATACAGCCGTTAATCTAGTAATAAATAATTCTCCGCCTCTTTCTTTTCTGTGTGCAAACAAATCATCATTACCACCCATAATACTACTACTAGCACTAGCAGCTTTACTACTTTGTAATATTACTATAGCTATTATTATTATTGATAAAATTATTAATACTATATCCATGAGTAAGCCTCCTAACTCTTAATAAATTACCATATTTTTAGAAAAAAATCAACTTTATTTTTGAACAATTACCAAAGATTTATTTGAGAAATCTAATTTATTAAAAATTTCTTCAGCTTTTTGGATATTCAAAGCTCTAATACAATCTAAGGCATCATACACAACATGCCCATATTTAATAATCTGACCATTAATAATTTCGCTTGTTTGAATTACCTGATCAGTATTAATAATATAACCATTTATCCAATTTCTTTTAATTAATTTTAATTTTTCTTCACTAATACTAAGATCAGTTAATTGTTTTTCAATTAATTTTAATAAAGCATCTTCATTTTTAACTTCCGCTTGAAAACCAAAATTTGCAAAATTGTCTTCAACATCCAACATCCAAAATACTGGCGATAAGATATTTTCATCTTTTAAAGTAATATCATTAAATCCTGATAAACTGGAAAATTTATTTAAAAGTAAAACATTTAAATACCTTTGAAGTTCAAAATTAGATATATCAAAATCACTTAAATCTACTTTATAGTTTAAAAAGCACACTTTATTGCTAATATCTTTATGAATTATTTCTTTTTCACGAGCCACTTGTTTTGGCTCGTTATAAGTTTTAATAATCGGCTTTTCTCTCTTAGAAATATCTTTATAATAGTTTCTAACAAAAGTAACAATCTCTTCAGGATCAACATTTCCAGTTACTACTAAATGCATGTTGCTAGGAGTATAAAAAGTATTATACACATCATATAAGTTATCTTTAGTAATTTGCTTTATACTATCCTCAGTTCCAATTACCGGATATTTATAAGGAAGATAATGATATGAATTATATTTAGCCACATAATAAGCAATTGCATCGGGCTCTGAAAGTGTTGCTTTTAATTCTTGATCAATTATCCCAATCTCCTTCGTAACATTTTCCTCAGTAAAATAAGGTTCATTAACACACCTTAATAAAGCTAGCAAATTATCGTAAAAATTAACCGGACTATTAAAATGATATACTGTTACATGGTCATCAGTATAAGCATTACCTAAAGCCCCATTTTTTTCATATATTGTTGTAATATCAGTTCCATCTTCTTTACCAAACATTTTGTGTTCAAGAAAATGGGCAATTCCGGCCGGCGCCTTAATCATTTGGCCATCCTTTTCAAACTCTAAAATATCGGCTCCAAAATTAACTGTCATTCTAGCGTCAATTTTATACCTATTCATTGGACAAACAAATATTTTTAAACCATTTTCTAATTCTTCTTCATAGATATCTAAATTTAAGTTATTAAAATTTTTCTTTTTCATATTACTCGGTTCCTTCTAATAAAAATATTGTATCTAATTTTACTTTCCCGGCCAAAGTTATAATATCATCTACTGACATTTTATCAACCATTTTAAATCTAGTCTCAATATCATCGGCCTCTTTAGTTACTCTAGCTACTAAGTTATTAATGAGCGACATTTGTGAGTCTTTTGATTCTAATAAAATATTTTTATATAGTTGTTTTACTTCTGTTAATTTATCGTCATCAACATCACCATTTTTTATCCTATTAATTTCCGCTTCCGTAATTTTAATCACTTCTTTACTATTTTTTGCCGAAATGCCCGCTGATACAATCATAACATTAAATAAATTATAACAGCTAGCATAAATGTAATAACAAAGTGACCTTTTTTTGCGCGCTTCACTATGTAAATAGCTTTCGGTGCCACCACCTAAAATCATCGCAAAGATCAAAGACACATACTCATTTTCATAAGTTGTAAGATTATTCATTTTATATCCTAAAAACAATTTACTTTGCGGATTATCCGTTTTTTCTTTTATTTTATTTACTTTAGAAACTGTATATTCATGTGGCTTTAACATTACAGATTTCTGAAAGTCACCATATATATAATCATCAATAACTGTTTCCATATCATCAGTGACATCACCAACAACAAAAATATCTAAACTATCCTCAGTAAACATTGATTTATAATAACTATATAGTTTTTTTTCATCTATTCCCTCTAATATCTTTATAAGTTCTTCGTTAGTAGGTAATTTAAACTCATACAAATTAAGACTGCGCCAGCACTCATCTAAAGCATATTCTTCTGGATAATTTTTCGCACTTTTAAGTTCTTCAATGTAATTTTTTTTACATAAATCAAACGTTTCTTTATCAAAAGCATCATCCTTTATAAAAGGATGCCAAAAATAGTCCATAATGAATTCTATATTACTTTTATTCATACCATCTTCCGTATATTTTTCATTAATAAATTCTGCCCGAAGATTAAATGTTCTATATATACTACTAGTTTGTGTTTTTACAAAAACTTTTGGATTATATATTTCTGCTCCGGCTGATGATAATTTTTCTAAGCTATCATATTTTGCCGTTTTTAAAAATAATATTCTTTTAAGCAAAGTACGATAAAGCTCATCTTCCATACTATTTTTTCTCTGAAAAACAAACGAAATATTTACAACCTTAAAATCATTTGTTTTCATTATATATAAATTATAATTCTTTTTTTCTTTCTTTATATAATCCATAAATCCCTCCTATAATACTTCTAAGGCTAATTTAATCATCTGTTTAAAACCAGCTTCACGCTCATCTCTAGTCATTTTTTCATTAGTATAAGGGTTATCAGAAACGGTTGTTAAACAAGATGCATTTTTACCTAAAGTTTTAGCAATATAAAATAAAGCAAAACTTTCCATTTCTGAATTAATAATATTAATATTTGGTAACCTTTTTTTAAATTTCTTAGAGTCCGTCATATAAGGTTCGAAAACTTCTACACACAAAGTATTCCCAATTTTTAAAGGAATATTCATTTTTTCAGCCACTTTCATTATTTTACTATTTAATTCTTTACTAGCCGAAACTTGGTGGCAATCATTATTATCAAAAGTATAAGCAAACATCCCCTCATTATAAGAATTATCTGTTAAAATAATATCATATAAATTTAATTCTTTTTTATAAACCCCACAAGAACCAACTCTAATAATATTATCTACATCATAAAATTTATAAAGTTCATAAGCATATATACCAATACTACTCATTCCCATACCAGAAGCCATAACAGTCACAAGTTTACTATTATAATAGCCCGTATATGCTTTCATCCCACGGACATTATTAACAAGACGAGCATCTGTTAAAAATTCCTTTGCAATATATTCAGCCCGATTAGGATCACCAGGCATAATTACTGTTTTTGCAATATCTTCTTTTTTTGCTTCGTTATGAATTGTCATTTTATCACTTCCTATCATAATAATTTTTTTCTTTAAAAATCCCTTTTTTGGCAAATTTATTCATTATAATTTTTTGCAAAATTCTACTGGTTCCTGTTTTTATATCGTGTTTGTTACTAACAGGATCCACCATAATTGTATAAAGACCATATTCATTAGCACCTTTTATATCAGAAAGCATCTGATCACCAATCATCACGGTATTTTCTTTCTTAGAATCTAATAAGATTAAAGCTTTATCAAAAGCCTCTTTATTTGGTTTTCCCGCTTTATACATATAACCAGTCTCTATTGCTTTAGCAACTGGCAAAACCCTATCTTTATTATTGTTAGAAACAATACAAATATTAAAATCTTTACCAAGTTTTTTAAAAAAACTAATAAGTTCTTGAGATATATTTATATCATTTACAGGCAAAATAGTATTATCTATATCAAATATAAGATTTTTTAAGCGTTTCTTTTTTAATAAATGATAGTTAATACTAAAAACATTTTTTGCATACATATCAGGAGTCACTAGCTTAGTTTCTTCTTCATCACCCTGCATTACTTTCATAAAACATTTTAACATCTTTATATTTTTACTCATACTACCACCATTATAATTATATCATACTTTTTCTTCTAACAGGCCTTTTAAAACACCTTTTTATAAAAATTATTAAAACTATTAATAAAATTATTCCAAAAACAATAAATTTATGTGCCCAAAGATATTTAGTAATAGAAAATTCTTGTTTTTCGGTTAATAAAATATCAATACTTTCAATTAAATCATTATCATAATAAATACTTAAAGTTCCTATTTTTTCTCCTTTTTCTTGGTTTGTTGTAACTTCTTCTATACCAGCATATTTATAAGTTATTTTCTCTTTATCATAATTATTGGGTAAAAAAGCATCTATATCTTTATCGGCATAAAAATCAACTTTATCATTTTTCGCATAAACGGTATTTAAAGTTAGTATTTTATCCCCTTTACTTACAATACTATAATTATTATAATTATCAGCTATATAGTTATAAACATAATCTGCATCTTCTAAATGATGCAGGCCTAGTTTATCGTAAGGAGCCCCAGCAGTTATTAAAATTAATTCTTCACCTTTAACATCAGCAAAACTAGCTAAACAAAGACCAGCTCCATCAGTTGTACCTGTTTTACCACCTAATATATAATCATTCTTACTTTTTAAAACACTACTATAAAAAGTAAGACCATTAGTAGAAGTATAATTTTTACTAGTTATGATTTCTTTAAAATCGTTATTTTCCAAACCATACCTAAACATCGTATAAACATCATTTATTGTAGAATAATTGTTTTCATCATCTAAACCAATCGGATTAGTAAAATGCGTATTTTTTAAGCTTAATTCTTTAGCCTTTTCATTCATAAGTTTTATAAATTTTTCCTCACTACCACCAACTAATCTACTTAAAGCTTTAGCCGCATCGGCTCCTGATGGTAGTAATAATCCATAAAGTAAATCTCTATAAGTAACTGTATCACCAGTTTTAAATCCAGCCGTTACTAAATTTTTTTCAGCCAGTCCTTTCAAATCACTGTTTGTTATTACAACTTTTTCATCTAAGTTATCTATATTATCTAAAGTAACAATAGCCGTCATTATTTTAGTAAGACTCGCAATTTGAATTTTTTCATCACTATTTTTTTCATAAATAATTTTATCTTCATCATATAAAATAGCATTATTAGACTGCAGACCAAAATCTAAAGAATATACTTTAAAACTTATTAAAAACAAAAGTAGAAAACAAAAAACATATTTTCCTATTCTCATCTTATCACCTAGAAAGAGTATATCATTTTTTTACTCTAAATAAAAGAAAAAATGAGCAAACTCATTTTATAAATATTTTTTTAAATTTTTTATTTCTTCTTCGCCAAATTTAATAAAGTCATTAGCTAATTTAATAGCATTCTTATCTTTAGCATTTTTCACTCCTTTTTCAAGTTCTAAATTACCTAAAGTAAGACCTTGAATAAGCATATCAGCTAGAGCGGAATCACTATTATCATTAATTACTTCTTTTTTAATATTCATTTTAACCATTGTTTTCGCCATAACATTAGTTCCTTTAGGTTCCTTCTTACATTTTTTTAAGAGTTTACAACTTTCTTTTTTAAACTTTTCATATTCTTTTAAAATAGTTTCAAGTTCAGTTTTAATTTTATTGTCTTTTTCTTTTATATCATTAATTAAATCAGTAGTACTACTAACTCCCATACTCGCATTTTTATAAATCTCTTCTAATAATTCCATATTATCATCCCTTTCAAATATAGTATTAGTTGTTTTTATTTTTTTATACTTTTTATATTAAAATATTAAAAAAACAAACCATAAGTTTATGATTTGTTATAAATATAAATGTTAATATAGAAACTGATAAAAATGTTAAAGTTAAAATCTGATAAAATTTATCAGATTTTTTCAATACTTTGATATACTTATACTATCTCATAATAAAAAGGAGTTGGTATAAGTATGA
>CALVRP010000086.1 GCA_944358665.1 uncultured Bacilli bacterium | reverse complement strand
CAATTGCACTTTCACAAGTACATAAAAATTATACCATAACAAGGTCAATGAGTCGAATAGCAACACCAACTGATAATCCAATTATAGAATCTAAAAACGGTTGGTTGAAGAAAGAAATGTGTTTAGACTTTAATCAGGATGATTATTCATGTGTCGAAGATTATATAAATGCAATAATTGAAGATCACAATAATTATAGGCCTAGTTATGCTTTAGACTATAAAACCCCAATTGAATATAGAACTCAATTAGGGTTTAGCTAAGTAGTTTTTAATTGTCTACTTTTCCTTGACTAGTTCAAATTGGTAGTTATTTTAATTTGAATTGTGATAAAATAATTATATAGATTAGAAAGGATGATACATGTGCTATTTGAAAAAGAAAACTATAAAGATAAAAAAAGTATAATAATTTATTTTAGCCGGGCTGATGAAAATTATGCGGTTGGTTATATTGATAAAGGTAATACCGAAGTAATTGCCGAATATATTAAAGAACTTACTGATGCTGAGATGTTTAAGGTAGAAAGAAAGATACCTTATTCTAAAGAATACCGGGCTTGTGTTAGAGAAGTTGAAGATGAACAAGAAAATGATGAAAGACCAGAACTTGCACACACTTTAGATAATATTGATAATTATGAAGTCGTTTATATTGGAGCTCCAGTTTACTGTGGATTATTGCCACAACCAATGGTAACGCAACTAGAGAAATTAAATTGGAGTGGGAAAGTTGTAAGGCCTTTTACTACGCATGAAGGCTCAGGACTTGGTAATATTCCTCGACAATTAGAAGATATATGTAATGGTGCCAAAGTCGTAGATGGTCTTGCGGTAAGAGGAACTTCTGTAAAAAATGCTAAAGGTAAAGTAGAAGCGTGGATATAAAATTACAATAAAAAGTTGTAATTTT
This sequence comes from uncultured Bacilli bacterium, assembly GCA_944358665.1. Classification (GTDB taxonomy): domain Bacteria; phylum Bacillota_I; class Bacilli_A; order RF39; family UBA660; genus Coprosoma. Next base: position 4,469 of record CALVRP010000086.1, on the reverse strand, counting down.
TTTAAATTAGATATGTATTTATTTAGGATGATTCTTTAACGTGATTTTAAAGTTAAAAGTAGAATTATAAAAACCAAGTAATAGAAAGTAAATTACTTGGTTTTTGTATGATATTTTAATTAAAAATTATAAAACAGCTTTAATAATTTTTTGTTTTTTATGATTATCTTTTTGATTAGTATTCATTCCATTTTGAAGGGAAGCTATTTCTGCAATGGTATTCGTAAAATCTTGTTTTAGTTCTGATGTTGTTAAGTATAGTGATATTTTTCGGTAATTTTCAAGAATATAATCAATGTTATTATTAGTTAAAAACATTGTTGCTAATTCCCACTCGATTTTGTTTATAAGCTTTCCATATGATTCTATATTACCACTAAAATACCTGCTATTAGGTATTTGGATATTTATAATTCCCTTTTGCAATTGATTTTTATGTTTTGAAATTATTAATTTATCAAGATAATATATTTTTTCTAAATCAAACATAAAACCTTCAAATTTTCCTTCATTATCAGAAAAACTTTCATACATTTCTTTTAATATTTGTCTTCCGTCTTTTCTAAATCCTAAAGCAAGTAATTGATTAAGTGGTACGCCTAAGGCTCCAGATAATAACATCAAAATGTTGCCATTTAACTGATATTCGGATAAGGGACTATAAGTGGTGTGTTCTGCAAGTCCTCTTACAGTATTCTGTTGTTTTTTTGCCCTCATATCAGTGTCATTTGATAAATTGTATAAAATTTCCGCGGTATACTGGGTTATTCCTTCCGTTAAAAACATTCCGGTTTTACCATTGTAAAAACCACATTCTTCATGATTACCTACCTTTCTTGTTTGAAGGGCATGGGTAAGCTCATGAAAAAAATATAATTTATTTGGTTTATGGGTTAAAGAAGAATTCATAGTTATACTTTTATCATTAGTTATCCCATGAATTCCCGCTAAATCTTCTTCTTTTATTTCATTTATTACTGTTGGTAATTTTTTCGCAACTGTGACCGGATCAAGGTATAAACCGCCTTTGTAATCTAGTTGCCCAATGCAATCGATATAATCGGCCATTAATATATAATATTTTTGTGGTATTTTTGCCTTTGAGTTTTGAAATAATTCTTTTATGGAATCAATTAATCCACTATTTAATAATTCTTGATCTCTTTGTAGTTTGTTTTTCATTTTTTGCATCCTTTCTTATTTAATTATAACATTTTTTTGATATTTTTTTACGGTATATAGTACTTTTGAATAAAAAAGTTATTGTTTTGAAAAGATATGATTAAAAATTTAATTAAAATATTATATTTATGCATACTAACTATGTGAATTATTTTTATAAAATTTTAATTTTATTATTGACACGGGAGTAGGTCACGGGTATATATTGATAATGGAAAGGGTGATAATAATGGAGAAAATTTTATTTATGAACTGTAGTCCAAATAAAGAAGGAAATACTTACCAAATTGGTGAAGAATTGTTAAAAGGTAAAGAACATGAAATACTTTACATGGTGGATTATAAAATATCGCACTATGGACAGGTTACTAGTGATGATCAAATAAAAGATATTTTTAATAAAATTAAAGACTTTGAGACTTTAGTAATTGGCGCGCCAGTTTATTGGTATACTGTTGGTGGTTTATTAAAAACTTTTATTGATAGACTTTATATGTTACCAGAAGCTGAAATATTAAGAGGCAAAAAATTATATTTATTTGCTCAAGGATCAGGACCAGATAGTGATACTGAAAAATCTATTACTTTTTTAGCTAATAGATTATCAACACTTATGGGTATGGAATTAAAAGGTGTAGTAGTTGATAGTTCTGACGGAAGAAAAATAGTAAATAATATGTCTATAGATTAAAGGATTAATAATGAAGAAAAAACTTATAATATTACTAATCATAGTAGTAATTGGGGTGATAATCATATTTACTTATTTTAACTATAGAGAAAATGAAAGTAATGAAGTAAATAATATAAATCATTTTAATAAAAGTACTACAGTTGGAGAAGTTATGAAGAATATTTCTTTTGAAGGTTTTGGCAATTTAATTTTTCCTGTTGACCGGGATTTTGATGAAAATACTAGATTAGATAATATTGATGATATTTATGTTTGGTATAACTATATAAATGCTGATAAAACAGTAGAAATTGTTAACTATATGAAAGACGAGGTTGATAGTGGTAAACAGATATTTTATCCAATTTATTCAGAAGAAGAAATGCAAGCTAATCCCGATAAAAGAAATACAGGAATATTCTATTTTAGAGGCGAGTCTGGTAATAAAATGGCTATATTGAATGCTGGTGGTGGCTTTATGTATGTGGGCGCAATGCAAGATAGTTTTCCGCATGCTTTAGAACTTTCAAAAAATGGTTATAATGCATTTGCTTTAATTTACCGGCCAAGTGCGGCAATGGAAGATTTAGCTAAAGCTGTGGCTTTTATCTTTGAAAATGCCGAAGAACTGGAAGTTGATACATCTAGTTATTCAGTTTGGGGTGGATCGGCAGGAGCGAGAATGGCGGCCTCTCTTGGTAGTTATGGTACCGAAAGTTATGGTGAAAAAAGTTATCCTAGACCAGGTACAGTAGTTATGCAATATACTGGTTTTGGCGAAGTTACAGGCACAGAGCCACCAACTTATAGTGTTGTTGGTACTGATGATGGTATCGCCAATTATGAAGTTATGGAAGAGCGAACCAATAGAATTAAAGCTAATGGAACAGATGCCGAAATAGAGGTATTTGATGGTCTTCCGCATGGCTTTGGTTTAGGTATTGGAACAAAAGCTGAAGGTTGGATTAATCATGCAATAGAATTTTGGGAAAAGCATATGTAGGAAGTGAAAAAATGAAGAAGAAGTTAATAATTATTTTATTTGTTTTAATAATAATTATCATTATTATATTTATGGCTAGATATTTACTTATGAATACTAATCGTGATGATTTAGATAATAAAGAAGAAACTATTAAAAATCAAAATGTAAAAGATGATTTTCAAATAGATTTAGTATATCAAGTCGGTGATAGAGATATTCACTATAGTGCTTATATTCCTGAAAATATAAATGAATTAGATAAAGTTAATATGTTTATTACTTTGCCAGGCTGGGAAGGCTTATATTTTCAAGGAGTTGGTGTAAATTTAGAGTATGAGGATTTTGCTTATACAGCTAGAGATATTGATCCTAATATGATTATTTTAGCACCGCAACTAGATGATTGGGGTCAGCAGTCTGCTTCAGATACTATTGCATTAACAAAATATTATCAAGAAAACTATAAAATAGATAAAACTTACATTGAAGGCTATTCTGGTGGTGGTGAAACCTTATCATTAGTTTTAGATGAGCGGTCTGATTTATATGATGCGGCATTAGTAGTTAGTTCCCAGTGGGATGGTGGCTATGATAAGGTCGTTAATTCTAGATTGCCATTATATTTCTTTATTGGTGAAGAAGATGATTACTATGGCTCAGATAATTTCAAAAATACTTATAATGAATTTTATGATAGATATATGAAAGAAGGGCTTTCAAAAGAAGAAATTAATGAAATATTAGTTTTAGATGTTCGAGATGCAGCTTACTTTGAAGATCATGGCTATTCGTCCCAGCACGCTGGTGGCGCGATGGCTGCCCATGAAAAAGAGATTATGAACTGGCTACTTACAAAATAAGAGTATAAATAATTTATAACAATAAAGTAGTCTAAAAATGAAATTGCAAAAAATGTCGTTTTTCCAAAATAATTTGCATTTTGTTGCAAATTATTTTATTGTGTGTTATTATATATTTAGGTGATGAAACATGATAGAAAGAAAAGAATATTTAGAAGAATTAAAAAAATGGAAAGATAAAGATTTAATAAAGGTGATAACCGGAATAAGAAGATGTGGGAAATCAACCTTATTTGAATTATTTATAGATTACTTAAAACAAATAGGTGTGAAGGAAGATCATATAATATCAATTAATCTTGAATCTCCTGAATATACATTTGCCGATTATATGGAACTTTATAATTATGTTAATGATAAAATAAAAGATAATGAAATGTATTATGTTTTCTTAGATGAGGTTCAAGTTGTGGACAAGTTTGAAAAAGCTGTTGACGGACTTTATATAAAGAAAAATGTCGACGAATATATAACTGGTTCAAATGCTTATCTTTTATCGGGCGAACTGGCAACTTTATTATCTGGTCGCTATATAGAGTTTAAAATGTTACCATTATCTTTTAAGGAATATGCTAATTACTATAAGCAAGACGGAGATGAAAAATTGTATTTAAAATACATAAATAGTAGTTCGATGCCTTATGCTTTAAAATTAGATGATCAAGATGAAATAGATAAATATTTAGATAGTATTTATAATACAATAATTGTTAAAGATATTGCCACTAGAAAAAAAATAGGTGATACAGGAATGCTTAGAAGTATATCT